>JAISKN010000072.1 GCA_031260925.1 Prevotellaceae bacterium
GTAGAACGAAATTGAGAGATGTACCATAAACTGCGCCGCAAGTTGCGTGCTGATAAGTTGCATTTCGAGCGGCGCAATGCACATATCAATCGACAGTTTGCTGCCCAAAGCGCACAGCAACCGAAACGTGATAAAACCCTCTTTCGTGGGTGCGAGAATAATGCCGAACAGCCAATCCTTACACACAAAAGCCGCCACCGCAAACACGATAACGACAGCCAAACTCCGAAAAATCACTTTCCGAAGGTCGTCTAAATGCTCCCAAAATGTTGCCTCCATTTGATTTACGATTTTAGATTTTAGATTTACGATTGAATTTAGCCCCACTAAAATCGTAAATCAAAAATCGTAAATAAATTAATTTTGTTCTTTTTCGGTTTCGGTTTCGTCTAAAATTTTGTCTTTGACACCATTCACGCCCTCCTTGAAATTCTTAATGCCAGTGCCTAATCCGCGCATCAGTTCAGGAATTTTTTTTCCACCAAAAAGCAGCAGCACAAGCAATGCAACCACGATAATTTCGGGTCCGCCAAGATTAAATAATAATGTGTTCATTATAATAATGTTTTGAATTTGCGTGCAAAGTTACAAATAATAATGTAAAACGTAAAATGCAGGTGTAAATGCAGGTGCAAAATTTACCGATATACAGAAAAAAATATTATCACTAATAGAAAAAAACAATTTTGTATCACAAGTAGAAATTGCGAAAAAATTAAAAGTTAATGAATCTACAATATACAGAAATATTGAAAAATTAAAACAATCTAACGTATTGAGAAGGACAGGTAGCGACAAAACAGGTTGTTGGACAATTAAAAATTAAAACACAACAACCTCAGTAGCAGAATGTTACACACACAACAAAACCTCATTACAATATTTTTAGATGACAAAAAAATACTCTCTTGTTAAATTCGAGAGTATTTTTTAATAATAATCGGGGCAAAGGGTTAAATATAAATTGTTTTTCTCCCTGAAATATACCCTTCGTACACTTTTGCGCCTTGCACAAAAATTGTACCGTCTCCATTTTCGTAATCAAAATGGACTTCTCCGTTACGGTCAGTATGTTCATCAGTTGTAAAACCTCGAAAAATACCTTTAAAACTAACCGCTACTTTCTTGTAATAAGCAGGCTCTCCTGTCTTACTTTCAAAAACTTGAATTGTAAACATAATTTCATTTTTTTAAATTGTTGTACAAATCTTTGCGTGTGTTTTCTTTAACACTTTCGCTTTTGGAATTTTTACTTCCGTAATTTCCGCCCTGTCTTTCAACTTCGCGTTCATTACTTTCTCTTAATCTTTCACTCATAACTGATTAAAATAAATAAGTTGATGCCTACTCCTGTTTATAGTCCTTTTTCGGCTTGTTTGGACTTTTTTCATTACCAATCTCGTCTTTTGTCCCACGCATTTCTATCAAAAACTTCAAACTTTTGAATGATGTATTGAGGAATTTGATAATTTGGACTTTGGTAATATTGCCCATTTTTTATATGTCCAACATAATTGCCTGACTGTTTGTCGTAAATTTGTTGGGCATCAGAGTTAGAACCTGTTTCAAGTCTATAAAGTCCTTGCTTAACAAGTTGTTTGGCTTGATTGATAGATAACCATTGTGCCATACTTAACTATTGCTAATCAAATAAAAAAATAAAATGATTCCCCCTATTATCAAAACCCATTTTAAAAATTTATATAGTCCGTTTTTTTGATTTTCCATAAAACTTAATTTTATTAAATATTAAACATTTCTGAACCACATTTTGGACACTCTGTCCAATAATCAGTAGAAAGAATGTGCCTTTTTTTCTTAAAAGCACCTAAACTTTTACTGCAACTTCCACAAAGTATTCTTCCGCAATGGCTGCATCTATACATTGAAATAGAAGTATCTACAACAACTTCTTCGCCAACCTTTCTATCAAAAAGACCTTTGTATACACCCTGTATTTTTAGATTTGATTTTCCACAAAAATCACACGTCTTTTGACTGTCCATAATATAAATCTTTATTAAATTAATAATTAGTCATCATAATGAAGCACTTCGATAGTTTTTATGGAATATTTAAAAGTTCCATCGCTGTCTCGTGTTATGTAGCCTATGATTTTTGCAGAACCTGTATATCTGCTAACTCTAAAATAACACCCCGAATAATTATAATACCATATTATGGTTATGTCCATTCTGCCTAAAAAATCATTTAAACTTTCGTCAAATGTTGTACTTTTAACATCTTCCAAATTTTTACATTGTACATATTTATCTTTTATAGCACTAAATCCTTTGTTTTTTGAAACTTCTTTAAATGCAGATAAACAAGCATCATAAGATTTATACCCGCCAGAACTTTGGGCATAACCATTTATCGAACTCAAAAAAAATATACTCAATACTACAAGTATTACTAAATTTCTCCTACTCCTCACGTTTTTCGGAATGACGCGGTTTTTTAAAATGGTCTCTCGCTCCATTGCGCTGCAATAATCTGCACCCGCCCGATTTGTAAAATCTTGATACATAAATAATTAAATAAAAATATTAATAAAAAAGTAATTAAATTTTTTGTAAAATTTAGAATATAAAAATAGCGCGGAACAACCCATCTGAACATCAGGTTACCACGCCTCGAATCTAACAAGCCGTCCACGCCGCACACGCGGCGTTTCGCTAACTTATTCTTGATTCGAACTCAAATGAGTTTAAGGTGGTAAATGATGTTCAAGAATATAGCAAAATCGCTATTTTATATGTCTAATTTTGTGTGATTTACACACGTTTTTTGTTTATCTTATAAGCATTATTTTTTTATAATTGATTTTTTATCGTTTATTAAAAATAAATTTTAAGCCCTGTGAAATATAATGTTCAAATTCTCTGTCAGAGGAAATAAGCGGTATTTTGTCTGAGATTGCCTGCGATATTATGGCGTGGTCGTTCATATCTTTATGATTATTGGAAATTGAAAGTTGCAGGTATTCCGACAAATGCTTTTCGTTGAATAACACCGTTTTTATACCCAAATTATCAATAGCATTAATTATTGACTGCTCTGTTTTATAAGGTGATTTTGTGTCTAATTTTCCAATTCTAAACAAAAGCACCATCTCTTGCACCACAACAGAACTGACAAACAAAGTGTTAGCATAATCGTCAAGTATGCTCTTAATTTCAAAATGAACATTATCTTGTTCATTTTGCAAAATAAAAAACAATATGTTGGTGTCTAAATAATATCGCATAGATAATTATCTTAAAACAGCCCTCATATCTACAAACAGTCCTATTGATTTCCCACTGTTTAACCATTCTCCAACTTTTGAAAGTTTTTTACTTTTTAATCTGTCAGATAATTGATTTTTTTTTGTTTTTTCTACCGTTTTTCCTATTGTTTCCATCTTTTCAATTTTTATAATTAAAGTGCAAAAGTACAAAAATATTTGAAATATCACAATATCATAGATTTTTTTTAAAATATTTGAGTAATTTTGCACCGAAAAAAAATAATTGATTTTTATTGCTAACTTTTCCAAAGTTTTGAACTTTGGAAAAGTTGTTAAGGTCATTTTGTAAAAAATCGAGTATAAAAAGTAAAAAAAGACAAAAAATGATAGAAAACTTACTAAAAGAACGAATTTTGATTTTGGACGGCGCAATGGGAACTGCCATTCAAAATTTTCTTCTTGAAGAAAACGATTTTCGCGGTCAAGAGTTTGAAAATCACGCATTTAACCTCAAAGGAAATAATGATGTTCTCAACCTGACCAAGCCCGAAATTATCGCCGAAATTCACAAAAAATATATTGACGCGGGCGCAGATATTATCGAAACTAACACGTTCAACTCCAATGCGCTGTCGCAGCAGGAGTACGGTTTGGCTGATTTGGTGTATCGGCTCAATTTCGAGGGTGCGAAAATTGCCAAGCAGCAAGCGCAAAATGCTGACAAACAGGTGTTTGTGGCGGGCAGCATTGGACCAACCTCAAAACTGCTTTCGCTCTCGCCCGACATCAACCGCCCCGAGTTCCGCGCAACCGACTTTGATTTCCTCGCAACGACATACGCCGAGCAGGTTTCGGGCTTGATTGACGGCGGAGTTGATATTTTGCTTATCGAAACCGCTTTTGACGCGCTCAATGTGAAAGCGGCTCTGTATGCAGTTTCGCAAGTATTTGATAATAAGCAAGTTAAACTGCCTGTAATGGTTTCCGCCACCGTCAATGACCGTTACGGACACACGCTCACAGGGCAAAGTTTGGAGGCGTTTTACAATTCTATTTCGCATTTTCCGCTGCTCAGTTTTGGGTTAAATTGCTCTTTCGGTGCGGAAATGCTTATGCCGCTCATTGAGCGTTTGCACAAGGTAATTCCCTGTTATTTAAGCATTTACCCCAACGCAGGACTGCCCAACGAAATGGGGCATTACGACGAAACGCCCTGTTTTACCGCCTCCGTAATTGAAAAAATGGCGCAGCGCGGACTTTTGAACATTGTCGGCGGCTGCTGCGGCACTACGCCCGAACATATTTCAGAAATAAAAAAACATCTGCAAAATATTCCGCCGCGCTCAATTCTTCACTGTCATTGCGGGCTTGACCCGCAATCGCTTGAAAATAAAGCGATTCCTGCTTTCGCAGGAATGACAAAGTCGCTGATTGTCAGCGGTTTGGAAAATGTTGTTATCGACAAAAAAATATCAAATTTCGTCAATATTGGCGAGCGGACAAATGTGGCAGGCAGTGCAAAATTTGCCCGCCTCATTCGCGAAAAAAACTACGAAGAGGCGGCGCAAATCGCTAAAAATCAGATAGAAAACGGCGCATCAATTATCGACATAAATTTTGATGATGCAATGCTCAATTCTGCCGAAGAAATGGAAAAATTTGTGCGTTATATCAGCAACGATGCCGACATTGCCAAAGCCGCTTTGATGATTGACTCGTCAGATTGGCAAACGATTGTCGCGGGTTTGAAAAATTTTCAGGGAAAATCTATCGTCAATTCTATTTCGCTCAAAGAGGGCAAAGAGGTTTTTTTGCAAAAAGCGCGTGAAATTCAGCGGCTTGGCGCGGCAATTATCGTTATGGCGTTTGACGAAAAAGGGCAGGCAGCGAGTTTTGAGCGCAAAATCGAAATTTGCCGAAGGGCTTACGATTTACTTACGCAAAAACTTGATTTTCAGCCGTATAACATAATTTTCGATGTCAATGTACTCACAATCGGCACAGGAATTGACGAACACAATAATTATGCTGTCGATTTTATCGAGGCAGTCCGTTGGATAAAAAACAACCTCAAAGGCGCGCTCACTTCGGGCGGCATTTCCAATCTGTCGTTTGCGTTCAGAGGCAACAACGCCATTCGTGAGGCGATGCACTCGGTTTTTCTCTATCACGCCATCAACGCGGGGCTTGATATGGGCATTGTCAATCCTGCGATGCTGCAAATTTATGATGATATAGAGCCAAATCTTTTGCAAAAGGTTGAAAACGTGGTGCTTAACAAAACCAAAAATGCTACTGAGGAACTTTTGGAATATGCGTCTTCTTGTCATTCCCGCGAAGGCGGGAATCCCCCGCAAAATAAAACGTTTCAACCGACAGGAGATTCCCGCCTTCGCGGGAATGACACCATTCTTGCTGTCGAAAACCGCCTCGCCAACGCCCTGCGCTATGGAAATTCAGAATTTTTGGCTGACGATTTGCGCGAGGCGTTGCAAAAATATTCGTCTGCGGTGGAAATTATCGAAAAACCGCTAATGGCAGCAATGGACAAGGTCGGCGAACTCTTTGGCGAGGGCAAAATGTTTCTGCCTCAGGTGATTAAGTCGGCAAAAGTGATGAAAACCGCTATTGAAATTCTCCAGCCCGAAATTGAAACGCAAAAATCGGCGGAATTTTCTCAAAAACGCCCCAAAATTGTGATTGCCACTGCCAAAGGCGACATTCACGATATTGGCAAAAATATTCTCTGCATTATGCTTGCCTGCAACAATTTTGAGGTCATTGATTTGGGCATAATGGTTGAAAATCAGGCAGTTATCGAGGCGATAAAACTTCACAAGCCCGATTTTGTCGGCGTGAGCGCGCTCATTACGCCCTCTTTGAGTGAAATGGCTGACTTGTGTCAAATGCTTGAAAATGAGCAATTTAAACTGCCGTTTTTTGTCGGCGGCGCGGCTGCCTCTGCCATTCATACGGCGGTAAAACTCTCGCCGCTCTATTCTTTCGGCGTTTTCTACGGCGG
>JAISKN010000131.1 GCA_031260925.1 Prevotellaceae bacterium
TCGATGAAAGATGCCGTTGCAATGGCGTATCAGACGGCAAAACACGGCGACACAGTGCTGCTTTCGCCCTGCTGCGCAAGTTTTGACCTGTTCAAAAACTACGAAGACAGAGGGGAACAATTTAAGGAACTTGTTAGAAAACTGTAAATAATTGTAAATTTTAAATTCTAAATTACAGAAAATAATAGCGATGAATTTAGAATTTACAAATTATGCGGATTACGGATTGGATTTTTATAATTAACCACAGAGGCACAGAGTTACACAGAGAAAAATTTTAATTTTTCTACTCTGTGGTCTTAAAAAATATAAAATAGAATAAATAATATAAAACATAAATAACATTTTTTATAAAGAATGAGAACACTGAGAAAATTTTATAAATAAAATTAAAAAAAACTCTGTGAATTCTGTGTTCTCTGTGGTTAAAAAATAAAAAAAAATCAACTCGTAATTCGCATAAATTACAATTTACAACTCATAATTTACAACTCATAATTTACAACTCACAATTTACAATTAAAATAACTATGAAAGATTTTTTTAAACAAAATTTTAAGGGCGACAGCAAAATTTGGGCTGTTTATGTCAGCCTGATAATTATTTCAATATTGGCGGTTTTTATTGGCTCGTCAAAATTAATTGATACCAATGATTCGGTTTTATCACTGTTTTTTACGCACTGTTTTCACTTGGCGATTGGGTTTATTTTTCTGCTGTTTTTTTATCATATCAGCGGAAAAAAAGAGGTGGAACTCGTTTCATTTTGGCAAAAACTTTTTTCTTTAAAAAGTTTGTCTTTTGGAATATTGGCGTTTTGCATAATATTTTTGGCTTATTTGCTGCTTTCAGGACAAGCACATCAGGGCGCGGCTCGAAGTTTTTTTGGTTTTTTTCAGCCTTCGGAATTTGCCAAACTGTCGCTGATTGTGGTGGCGGCATATTTTATAGACCGATTTCAAAACCCCGATTTTTTGCAAAAGAACTTCAAATGGTTTTGCGTTTTCACGTTTTTGCCGATTGGGTTGGTGTTTCCAATGAATTTGTCGATGGCAGTTTTGATTGCAATTCCTATTTTTTTGATGATGGTTGTAGGACAAATTCCTTGGAAATTAATCGGAATTTGGGTTGCAATTCCTGTCTGTCTGGCGGTAGTTATTTTCTTTATTGCTAAAATAATTCCTCCAGAAGTGTATAATAAAACGCTAAATCAATATTATATTGAAGTTGGAAAAGATTATCATAAAAAGCAAGTGGGAATTAATTATGAAGATATAAAAATAAATGAAAATGGCAATAAAATCTATAAATATAATGGCAAAATTTACGATGACATACGTTTTCAATCAAAAGAAAAATGGAATAAATATTATATTGTACATAATGGCGAACACGAGCGAGTGCCTTATGATTCTGTCCAAATAGACAAAAATTTGTTGCGCGTAATTTATAAAGGTGATACTATTTATCCAACACAACGCTCTTTTTCTGAAAGATTGTCTAAAATGCCGATTTCGCTGCTAAAAAAATTTCGTTGGGAAACTTGGAGAATGCGTTTTGCAAATTTTTGGGAAATACATACAACTATTTGGAATTGGGACACACTTGACCCCGAAATAAAGAAAGATTTTAAAGAAGACCATTTGCAGGTTGCCTATTCGCAATGCGCCATTAATGAGGGAAAATTTATCGGCTCGTCTGAACACAGCGACACTTGGCGAAAATCGTTGCCTGACGGCTGGAGCGATTATATTTATGCTCTGATAATTGGCGAATTAGGTTGGGCAGTCGGCATTTTTGTAATATTTTTGTATGTTGTTTTGCTCTATCGCGGCGGCGTTCTTATAAAAAAATGCGATACCGTTTTTTCGTCTGTTGTGATTGTCGGCGCGTCTTTGGTAATCGCTCTGCAAGCCTTTTTGCATATTCTGGTTAATGTCAATCTCTTTCCTGTTACAGGGCAAACTTTGCCGTTAATCAGTAAAGGCGGCTCGTCTATTGTGATAATGAGTGCGTTTTTCGGCTTAATGCTCGGATTGTCAAAAGAAAAAGATAAAAAACAGCCCGAAAAGAAAAAAGTTAATACATCTCAAAACGAACCACAATTAGACACAGATACAGATTTTGAGGCAGTTTCGCAACCGTCAGAAGTTCAATTTTGATGCAAATTAAAAATATTTTTTTGAAAAATGTTTGGTAATCAAAAAAAAAGTTGTACCTTTGCGCCCCAATTTAAGAGAGAAAAAAATTGAAAATTTATAAATAAAAAACTAATGAAAACAGGTATTCATCCGGAAAATTATCGACCCGTAGTATTTAAAGATATGTCGAATGACGATACTTTTATCACGCGCTCGACAGTGGCTACGAAAGAAACCATCGCTATTGATGGGGTAACTTATCCTTTGGTAAAACTCGAAATTTCAAGCAGTTCTCACCCATTCTACACAGGCAAATCGAAACTTGTAGATACAGCAGGACGTGTTGATAAATTTATGAGCCGTTACCAAAACAGAGTAAGCAAAAATAAAAAATAAGTTTGCTCTTTGGAAGTCGATATATTAAACCTGTTAAGTCTCAAAAACTTAACAGGTTTTTGATTGTAAAAGAGGTGTTATTGCAATTTTAAAAAAATGACTACCTTTGTACCGTCTTTCTTCTAACTACCTAACTACCTAACTCCTTAACTTCTTACTCCTTATCTTCTCAAAAAAAATGATTGACGTTGAAAAAATAATTCGTTCAAAAACAGATAAATTTGTGCCTCAATTTTTGATTAACAGGCTCAAAAAAATCGTTCATCAAAATGAAATCAACGAAATTCTTGCTGCCAACAGCGACAAATTCGGTGTTGAATTTATGGCGGCAGTTTTGGAAACTTTCAAAATCAAAACAGCCTGTCATTGTCATTGCGGGCTTGACCCGCAATCGTTTTCAAATGATTTTCAAGCCTGCAATGGCACAAAGCGGTTTATTTTTGCATCAAATCACCCGCTTGGCGCGCTCGAAGCAATGGCAATCGGCAAACATTTGGGAGAAAAATTTGACGGAAATATTAATTTTGTGGTAAATAATTTATTGACCTATCTTACGCCGCTTGAATCCGTTTTTACTTCGGTAAATGTGGGCAGCGGAAAGCAAAACAGGCAAAATATTGAAGAGGTAGAAAATCTTTTTTCGTCTGATAAACAGATAGTTATGTTTCCATCTGGCACTGTTTCGCGCAAAAAGCACGGAAAAATCGCTGACCCCGAATGGAAAAAAATGTTCATTTCAAAATCGCGCCAGTTTGAGCGCGATGTAGTGCCGATTTTTTGCACAGGGCGAAACTCAAATTTCTTTTACAATCTGTCGAATTTTCGTAATTTTTTTGGAATAAAATTCAATATTGAATTACTTTTTTTGCCTGACGAGATGTTTAAAAACAGAAATTCCGAAATCAACATAACTGTCGGGAAACCAATATCTTATAAAACTTTTACGAGTAAAAAATCAGACTTAGAATGGGCTTCGGAAGTTCAAAAAACAGTGTATGAATTAGGAAAAAAGGAATTAGGAATTAGAATTTAGAAAACTTTTTATTAATTTTGCAAACTAACTTTTTATTACTTAAACAAGTATATTAAAATCAAATTATTATGAAAAAATTTATTACACTTTTATCGGTTGTATTGTTTTCAATTTCAACCTTTTTTGCGCAGGTACCTGCAAATTGCGGCGATGTTATGTTGCAGGGATTTATGTTCGATTCTGTTTCTCTCTGCTCGTGGAATAATCTGTACCTGATTTCAGGTGATATTTCCGGCAATTTTGATGATGTTTGGTTTCCGCCATCTGCTTTTAGTGAGGGAGGAACCGGTTATCACCCACGTCAATGGAGCAACCAAAATTCCGCTTGGGGAAACGAAGCCAAACTCAAACAGTTGATTAATGCCCTTCACTCTAATTCCTGCAAGGCAATTGCTGACATTGTTGTTAATCATCGCGCCAATCAAAGCGGCTGGATAGATTTCTATCCCGAAGATTTTGGTACTTACGGCACGTTTAATTTTTTACCGTCACATATCTGCAAAGATGACGAGGCGGTAACAAACGGATATTTGACTGAAAGTCAGGCAGGGGGTTATGATTATAACTGGAATGTTTCAGGTGATTATTGGGGTGGTTACAGTGCTGCGCGTGATATTGACCATTCAAGTACGTTTGTTCAAAATGCGGTAAAAGCATATTTGAAATGGCTGAAAAATGAAATTGGCTATGACGGTTGGCGTTATGATTTGGTAAAAGGATTTGACCCTGCCCGCATTGCCGACTATAATGCAGCAGGTGCAGGTTATCTCTCTGTTGGAGAATATTGGGACGGCAATTACGATAAAGTTTGGGATTGGATTAACGGTACAAATAAAACAAGTATGGCATTCGATTTTCCAATGAAATATGCGGCTTTAAACAGCGGTTTGGCGAGCGGAAATTATGGCAATATGCAATGGTTGGACGGCTCGACACCTCGTCCTGCAGGATTGATTCATTCATCGCAAAGTCGGCGTTATTCTGTTACTTTTGTAGATAATCACGACACATATCGTGATGGCAGTAAATATACGGGTGATGTGCAAAAAGCATACGCATTTTTGATGTCTTCGCCTGGAGTTCCCTGCGTTTTTTACAAACATTGGGTTGATAATCAAGAAAAAATCAATCAAATGATAATGGCAAGAAAAGCGGCAGGCTTAAATAGTGAATCGACTGTTACAGTAGAAAATACTTCTGGTTATTATAAAGCATATTCTGTTGGAACTTATGGAGCAATGCTGACTTATATTGGTGGTGACGGAGGTGAAACACCTGGCAGCGGCTGGGTACTTGAATGTAGCGGCAATGGCTGGAAAATTTATGTAAATACCACTGCCACATCTGGAGCAACAAACCCCTCAGATGCAGGACGTATCGCTCATCAAAATAAAATTAACAACGGAGTAAATCCTATTCCTGACGGACCTGTAGGAGATATAACTCTCAAAGCAGTAGTGCCTGCCTCTTGGACTTCTGCTAATGTTTATATTTGGGAAATTGGTGGCGCGCAAATTACATCTAATTGGCCTGGCAACCCAATGACTGCACAAGGCAACAGCGTTTTTTCCTATACATTAAATAACTCAACAGCATCGGAAATAGGTGTAGTATTCAATTTCTGCACAGCAACAGACACAGTACAAACTGTTGATTTATCTACCACACAATCAACCTGTTGGGTGCTTGAAAACACACCAACAATGGCAGGTAAATATAAGGCAACGGTAGATGAAACCTGCACGCCGAGTGCAATCAACGAAATTGAGGCAAATTCATTTATAATCTATCCAAACCCAACGAGCGACTATTTACAAATTACAAATTACGATTTACAATTTAATTCAGTGCAAATATTAGACATTGCAGGCAAAGTGGTATTAATTAACCATTTACCACTAACCACTAACCACTCAATAGACGTTTCAGGTTTGGCAAACGGCATTTATTTAATAAAAATTTATACAGACAAAGGAATAAAAACTGAAAGATTTATCAAAAAATAAAAATTAAAAATTAAAACCGTAACACGTTTCAAAAAACGTGTTACGGTTTTGATGTATTTTTTTGCCAATCGTACAACGAATTAAAAATAATATGAGCAAACGCAAAATAGCATTTATAATAAATCCGATTTCTGGGACGGGCAATAAAACGAAAGTTGTAGAAAAAATCAAGGCTGCAGTTTGGTTTGATGCTTGCGATACCGAGATTTATTTTACCAAATGTTCTGGTGATGCGCGGCGGCAGGCGAAAGAATATGCGGCGCAGGATTTTGATGTTGTGGTTGCCGTTGGCGGCGATGGCACTGTGAATGAAGTCGGCAGTGCGCTGGCGGAAACTGCCTCCGCTTTGGCGATTATTCCTGCTGGCTCAGGCAACGGACTTGCCCGCGATTTGCATATTCCTTTCAATATTTCCGATACTCTCGACTTGATTGAAAAGGGCGAAATTCTAAAAATTGATGTCGGTTATTTTAACGGACAGCCCTATTTTTGTACGGCAGGCGTTGGTTACGATGCGCTGGTGGGCAAAGTCTTTGCCGACTCTGGCAAGCGCGGTTTTGTTTCGTACATAATTGCCACAATAAAAGCGTATATCAAACTCAAACCAACCAATTACCGCCTCACTCTTGACGGCGAAATCATCGAGCGCGAAGCCGTTGATGTAACTTTTGCCAACGCAGGACAATTCGGAAATGATGCCTATATTTCGCCCATTGCCGACCTGCGCGATGGACTGATTGACGTGGTTGTGATACGGCGTTTCCCTTGGTATAAGGCGGCATTTGTGGCTCTGCGCCTGTTCCGAAAAACAATGCACAAATCGCGTTATGTGAATATCTACAAGTGCAAAAATGCCATTTTGGAGCGTTCCTCCGCCGACATCGCCCACTTTGACGGCGAGCCTTTTATTGATGGAGAACGCATAGAAATCAGTTTAAAACATTTGGCACTCAAAATTTTAACAAAACGCAAATAAAATAAATTTTTTGAATAATGCGAATCAGGGGTTGAAATGTGCCGTTAGGCACTAAATATTGGTAGATTCGTTCTTCCCTCTCTTTTTCGTGCCGTTAGGTACGATATGTGCTAAATTATTTGATACTTGATTTCTACCGAGCGAT
>JAISKN010000285.1 GCA_031260925.1 Prevotellaceae bacterium
AAGGCACGGACTGCAAGTCCGCGCCAGCGTAGAAGGTTTATATTTATTATTTTTACCATACAAACACCCAATATACAATTTTGAGTTTTTTTCTATCTACGATAGCACCATTTGAAAAGCCGTGTTGATAAGTTTTTTTCCTCAAATATTCAGTTCTGTTGCCAATCTGATTTAAGATAGAATCCTGTTTAAAATATCTACCTTCCTTACAATCGAATACATAATATTGTACGCTATCACTTAAAACATCTTTTGTATCATTACCATAAGGACTATCAAACTCATTATATACGGGGTAATATTTTTCTTCACAATTACAAATTGTGTCCATTTTATATACTGACACTAAACACGTATCGTACGAATTATAAATAGCAATAGTATTATTTTCAATATAATCTAATTTTTTTGCAAAAGAATTTTCATTACATTCGTATAGAATATCTGCACCGCAATAACCAAGATACTCGTACCCTCCCACAAAATCTGTACATATTTGAGAACTTTTTATTATATTCAATTTAGGAAAAGATTTAAAAACATCTTTTGAAAATTGTGCTTTAAATGTGCTATAAGGTATTATTCCATACCCTTTTATTCCATATAACAATAATAATATTGATATGATTATTACAGAATAAATTACAATAATTTCTGTAATTTTATTTTTTTTATCATTATTCATTTTATATATTTAATGCAAATTATGGGTTACCATTCGACAACTTGTACTCTCATTGGTGCAGGCTTGCAGTCCGCACCAGCGATTTTATCTGTGAAAATCTGTTAAATCTGTGTTATCTGTGTGCTTTTTTTAATGCCTAAAATGCCGCATTCCTGTGAAAAGCATCGAAATTCCTTTTTCATTTGCTTTTTTGATTGAGTCGTCATCGCGGACACTGCCGCCGGGTTGAACTATTGCGGTAACGCCCATTTTTGCAGCCAACTCCACGCAGTCGTCAAATGGGAAAAAGGCATCTGAGGCAAGTATCAGGTTTTCCTTTTCGCTGTTGCTATGTGCTTGGTTTAGAGCAATTTCCGCCGACTGTATTCTGTTCATTTGTCCTGCGCCAACGCCGAGCGTTACGCCGTTTTTCACAATCACAATGGCATTCGATTTGACGTGTTTCACTATTTTTAACCCAAAATTCAAATCTTCCAACTGCTTTTCGGTCGGTTTTTGGTTTGTAACGCACATTTCGGCAACCACATTTTTCGTTTCCAAATCGCAATCCTGCACCAGCAAACCGCCTGTAACAGAGAGCATTTGCTTGTCATTCCCGCGAAGGCGGGAATCTCCTGTTTGAAATGTTGAATGTTGAGGGGGATTCCCGCCTTCGCGGGAATGACAGGAGTGGGGCATATCAACTTCCAAAAGGCGCAGATTTTTCTTTGTGCAAAGAATTTCGAGTGCCTCTGCCGAAAATTTCGGCGCGATAATTATTTCCAAAAAAATCGGTTTGAGCAGTTCGGCAACGGCAGCGTTAATCTCCTGATTTGTAGCCACAATGCCGCCAAAAATGCTGACACTGTCGGCGTTGTACGCCTTTGTCCAGCACTCCACAACGTCTTTGCCAATGGCTGCACCGCAAGGGTTTGTGTGCTTTACGCCAACGCAAAACGGCGCGTTAAACTCGCGCACCATAGCCAAAGCAGCGTTTGCATCTTGAATATTATTGTAACTTAACTCCTTGCCGTTCAACTGTTTAGCAAAAGCCAAAGAGTAAGGCACAGGTTTTGCCTGTCCGTAAAATTTTGCTTGCTGATGCGGGTTTTCGCCGTAACGCAGAGTTTGCAAAAGTTCGTATTCGAGAAATAATTTTTCGTTCAAGCCCGCTTTTTCGCGCATATAAGTTGCGATTTTCATATCGTATTCGGCAGTGTGCGTATATGCTTTTGCGCTGAGTTTGAGGCGAGTTTCGGGCGTAGTATGTCCCTGATTTTCAATCTCTTGCAGAATAATATCGTAGTCGTTTGGGTTGCAAACAACGGTAACATCGCGCCAATTTTTTGCAGCCGAGCGCAACATCGAAGGTCCGCCGATGTCGATATTTTCTATCGCCTCTTCGATTGTAACTCCCTCTTTTTCAATCGTTTGCGAAAAAGGGTAAAGATTTACGCAGACCAAGTCAATAAACTCTATATCGTTGTCTGCCAACGCTTTAAGATGTTCGGGGTTGTTGCGCATTGCAAGCAGTCCGCCGTGAACTTTTGGGTGCAGCGTTTTTACACGCCCATCACAGATTTCGGGGAAACCCGTTACTTCGCTGATGTTAATTACCTCTAAACCAGCATCTTGCAGCAGTTTCATAGTGCCGCCTGTGGCAACGATTTCCCACCCAAACGCTTGAAGTTTTTTTGCAAAATCGGCAACGCCTTTTTTGTCGCTTACGCTAAATAATGCTCTCATTTTGATTTATGATTTTCTGATTTACGATTTTAGATTTATGATTTACGATTGTGATTTGCAATTTTTTTCAATCATAAATCATTAATTTTTTTGGTTAATATTTTTTTGAGGACTATTGTAATAAAAATTATCAAGATAACAGAAAAACAATTAAAGAAACAGAATATAAAATAAATAAACCTGTCATTCCCGCGCAGGCGGGAATCCCATTTGTATATTGCAGTAAGTGGATTCCCGCCTGCGAGGGAATGACACCTGTTTTTTTAATAGCACCTAAAAAAATTATTAACCAATTTTCTCGTGGCAAAATTACAAAATAATTGTAGATTGCAAGTTGTAAATTGTAAATTATTTTTCAACAAATTAACAATATTTTTAATCATTAATCATTAATCATTAAAAATTAATTTGTAATTTTGCACTCATTTTATTCATTGTTCATTATTTATAAATAAATTAGAATATGAAACGTTTATTTTTAGTTTTTGGAATATTAATTATTTCGATTTTTGCTGCAAATGCACAGAAATTTACTGTTGTGCTTGACCCAGGACACGGCGGTGTTGATGTTGGCTGCACGCGAAACGGCATACACGAGTCGAAAATTGCCCTTGCAATCGCGCTTATGGTAGGCGAAATGCTGGAAAAAGACAATATTAATGTCGTTTATACCCGCAAAACCGATATTAAAATTCAGGGAAAGGACAGGACTGACCCTGCAAACAAAGTTGATGGCGGCATTTTTATTTCAATTCACGTTAATGCTGCGCAAAATGCACAGACAAAAAAAGATATTACAGAACGGCACGGCGTAGAACTTTTTGTGATTACGCCCGATTTTGCAAATAAAGACAGAAGTATCAACGTTCAAAATCAGCAGGCATCGGCAGATTTGAGGCAGGAATTTGAAGCAATTTACAATAATTCTTCGCGCCCGAATCCGTTGGGGGTTATGAAAAATAATGTTATAACGAATTTAAGCCACAATCTTGCATCGTATCTTTATCGGGCAATGATTACTGACAAAGGCAGTTACAAACAGCAAAGCCTGTATGTGAATTGGCAGCAAAAACTGCCCAATGTTTTGGTGGAAGTTGGCTACATAACCAACCCTGCTGAGCGCGAATTTATGAGTACCAAAGCGGGACAAAGAGCATTGGCAACAGGCATTTACAACGGAATTATCAGATACAAAACCGATTTTGACAACAGCCGCGAGGCAGCAGATTATACTTTTACGGGCGACACAACAAAAAATAACAGTCAAACGAAGGTGCAAAATCAGCCGAAAACTACTGAAACTCCAAAAGAAACGCCGATAAAAGTAGAAAATTCTGATGAAATTATGTTTAGATGGCAGATTTTCGCTGGTTCAAAAAAACTTGATTTAAACGACCCTGCTTTTAAATTGCTCAAAAATTGCTCTTATTATGAAGAAAACGGCATTTATAAATATACTTACGGCGAAAGTGCTGATTATGAGGAAATTAAGGCTTTAAGAGGAGTGGTAATATCTGGCTTTCCACAAGCGTTTATCGTTGCAATAAAAGACGGAAAACGAATTGCGATTGTTAAAAATGCAGACGAGGCGCAGAAAATAATTGAGCAGTACAGTAAATAAAAAGATATATATGCCAAAAATAATTTGTAAAAAGTTAATGTAGGAAGCAATTACCATTTTTTTGTTATTTTTTCAAATATAATGTTAAAAAAAGTAATTAAAAAAAGTTAATTTTTAATTTGGTACAATTTTTGCTAAAAGGAAACGAAATTTATTTATTCACTAATTAAAATCTTTTTTATGAGTATAAAAAACAAAATGATTGCAGAATGTATTGGTACATTTTGGCTTGTTTTAGGCGGCTGCGGCACTGCTATTTTTGCAGGACACGCCGTTGGTTTTGCGGGTGTTTCGCTCGCATTCGGTCTTACTGTGGTAACGATGGCTTACGGCATTGGGCATATTTCGGGTGCGCATCTAAATCCTGCGGTGTCGTTTGGCGTGTGGGTTAATGGTCGTATGAAAGCAAATGAAATGTTGCTTTATTGGGTTGCGCAGGTTGTTGGCGCGATTATTGCAGCGGCTCTTATGTTTGGCATTGCCAAAAGCATTGCTGGCTTTGAAATCGGCACTTTTGCTGCAAACGGCTACGGCGATTTTTTCGCAGGCGCAACTAATTATCTGCAAACCAATCTTTGCGGCGCATTTGCGATTGAGGCTGTGCTGACATTCATCTTCCTGCTTGTAATTCTCGGCGCAACAGACGAGAGGGCAAACACGAAATTTGCAGGTCTTGCAATCGGTCTTTGCCTGACGTTAATTCACCTGATAAGCATTCCGCTGACAAACACTTCGGTAAATCCTGCCCGCTCGATTTCGCAGGCTATTTTCTCGGAAAATGCACTTGCTATGCCGCAATTATGGCTCTTTATTGCGGCTCCGCTTGTTGGTGCTGCTTTGGCTGGCTTGGTTTATAAATGTTATTCTTGTAATAAAAAATAATTTTTTGAGACCTTGATTTTAAGTAATGTAAGATAATTAATGTTATATTTTCTTTGCGGCTTTCCGACTTTCCGACTTTGCGTTAGAAATATTTTTTGAACGCAAAGGCGCGAAGGCACAAAGACGCAAAGTATTACATTAATAATTTTATTGCACTTATCAAGATTGTTTTTCTTGATAATCAATAAAATCTTGTAAAAATCGTGGTTAAGACAAATTATAACGCAGATTATTTTTTTGATAATCTGCGTTTTATATATTAAAAATCTGTGTAAATCTGTCTAATCTGTGTCATCTGCGTGCCTCTTGGAATATGAAAAATATTTTGTACTTTTGCACTGCAAAAAACAATAAAAAATGCAGCAAAAACCTCTTCTTTTTTATCATCTCATTGCTCTTTTCTGCATTTTGGTGTGGGGAACGACTTTTGTTTCCACCAAAATCCTTTTAAATCACGGACTTACGCCGACCGTGATTTTCTTTTACCGTTTTCTTTTGGCTTATGTGCTGATGTGGTTTGTTTCGCCTAAAACGCTGTTTTCCAAGAGTTTAAAAGACGAATTTCTGTTTTTGCTTTTGGGCATTTCTGGCGGCTCAATCTATTTTTTTACAGAAAACACCGCGCTCGAAATCGCGTATGTGAATAATGTTGCGCTTTTGGTCTGCACCGCGCCGTTGCTCACTGCTCTGCTGTCGCACTTTTTTTTGAAAAACGAAAAATTCAGCAAACGGCTTTTAATCGGCTCGCTGCTTGCGCTGGCTGGCGTGGCATTAGTGATTTTCAACGGAAAATTTGTGCTGAAATCAAACCCGCTCGGCGATTTTCTCAGTCTGTCAGCGGCGTTGTCGTGGGCAATCTACACCATTATACTGAAAAAATTGGACACAAAATATTCAATCGCATTTATCACGCGCAAAGTGTTTTTCTACGGACTGCTGACAATCGTTCCATTTCTCGCATTTTCTGGTTTTGAATTGCATTTTGATGCCATTTTTACGCCTGTTGTTGCGGGCAATCT
The DNA here is from genome assembly GCA_031260925.1 of Prevotellaceae bacterium. Lineage (GTDB taxonomy): Bacteria > Bacteroidota > Bacteroidia > Bacteroidales > Paludibacteraceae > F0058. The sequence continues at coordinate 5,933 of JAISKN010000285.1, forward strand.
GCTCTTTTTGGGCATTGTCGCCTCAATGCTCTGTTTTGTGCTGTGGAACGTTGCGCTCAAGCATCTCGGCTCGGTGCGCACATCAAACTACATCTATTTCAACCCGCTTGTAACGCTGATTACGGCTGCGCTTGTCCTCAACGAAATCATCACGCCAATCGCTGCTGTCGGCGCAGTGCTGATTTTGGCAGGGCTGTTTTTTGCCGAAAATAATTTTTCTTTTAAGAAAATTGTTAATCAAAAATAAAATATTAATTTTGCAGAAATTTTTAATCAATGATTTTTGAGTGGGACGAAAATAAAAATTTGGAGAACATCGAAAAACACGGTGTTTCGTTTGAATATGCGCAAAGAGCATTTGTTGACCGCAACCATATTATTATATCAGACGCGAAACATTCTTTGCAAGAAAACAGATATTATTGCGTTGGCAGCACAGACAATGATATTATAACAGTCAGATTTACAAAAAGAAACGGCAATATCCGCATTATTGGTGCTGGATATTGGCGAAAACAAACAAAAATATATAAAACTAAAAATAATTTATTATGAAATCAAAAGTAATTTATACAGACGCTCCGCCCGAAGTTGATGAGGCATTTGATTACGCAGTAGAGCATAATCTGTTTCTTACAAAGGAACAAATAAATGAATTGATTGGTCCAATTGAAAATTTCGTGTATAGAGATGGTACTCGACCGTCTTCTGTTGTTGCATCTGCACCCAGACCGCGCAAACGTTTTTCTTTCCCCACTTTAAAAAAAGTGGCGGCTTTTTAATTAAAAAATAATCATTAATCATTAAAAAATAAAAAAAATATGTCAAAAATAAATTTTAAAGGCTCGCCTGTTGAAACATTGGGCGAACTGCCGAAAGTGGGCGAAAATGCGCCTGATTTTCTACTTGTTACAGGCGAACTTGCCGAAGTCAGTTTAAAAGACTTTGCAGGCAAGCGCATTGTTTTAAATATTTTTCCGAGCATTGACACAGGCGTTTGCGCGCTTTCTGTACGCAAATTCAACGAATGGGCTGCCTCGCAGGAGAATACCGTTGTGCTGTGTGTTTCGGAGGATTTGCCTTTTGCAGCAGGGCGTTTTTGCGGTGCAGAAGGGCTGAAAAATGTGATTACGGCATCGAATTTCCGTTATAAAAAGTTCGGCATCGACTACGGCGTTCTTATGACAGACGGCGCATTGAAGGGCTTGCTGGCGCGCTCAGTTGTGGCGATTGACGAAAACGGCAAGGTTGTTTATACCGAACTTGTGCCTGAAATCACAACAGAGCCGAATTATAATATTTATAACTAAAAACTAAATTTATAACTAAGAACTAAGTGTTAAGAACTAATAAAGGAAACTTCTAATAATTGACAAAAGAATCAAAAGTAGATGTCATTGCGGGCTTGACCCGCAATCGCTCGCAAATGTTTTTCAATCGATTGCGGGTCAAGCCCGCAATGACACGGTATGATATTTTTATGTCTATATTAAAAAGTTTAATTTTTAAAAGTTCCCTATAATGACTTCCTATTATAACTCTTAACTCATAGTTCTTAGTTCTTAGTTCTTAACTCATAACTCTTAGTTCTTAACTCATAGTTCTTTTTATGCAGATAATTACAACTCAACGCGCTCTTATTGAGCAGATTATAAAAATAAAAAGCGAGGACAAAACAATCGGTTTTGTGCCGACAATGGGCGCGCTGCACGAAGGGCATATTTCGCTAATGAAAAAATGCGTTGCAGAGAATGATGTTGCCGTTGCGAGCATCTTTGTAAATCCAACGCAGTTTAACAATACAGACGATTTGGCGCGCTATCCGAGAACGCTTGAAAATGACTGCGAATTGCTTGAAAAGGTAGGAGTAAATATTGTATTCGCACCAGAAGGCAGCGAAATTTACTCTAAAAACGATTTAAAAACTCCTTTTGAGTTTGATTTTAGAGGACTTGATAAAGTAATGGAGGGAATTTTCCGCCCAAACCATTTTAACGGCGTGGTGCAAATTGTGAGCAAACTTTTTGCGCTTGTGCAGCCAAACCGCGCATATTTTGGCGAAAAAGATTTTCAGCAGTTGGCAATAATTCGGTTAATGACAAAAACGCTGAATTTCCCTGTGGAAATTGTAGGCTGCCCGATTGTACGCGAAGAAAGCGGACTTGCATTAAGCAGTCGTAACGCACTTTTGAGCGAAACAGAACGCCAAATTGCAGCGCATATTCACGCAGTTTTGGCAGAAAGTAAAACCTTTTTCAACGAAACTTCGGTTGCAGAACTCAAAAATTGCGCCATTGCAGCAATCGAAAAAAAAGAGCCGCTAAAAGTGGAATATTTTGAAATCATTGACGGAAACTCACTCCAAAATATCAATGATTGGCGCAGTTCCGATTATGTAGTGGGCTGCATTACAGTGCATTGCGGAAAAGTTAGATTGATAGATAATATTTGTTATAAGAAATAAAAATTAACAGTATATAATCATTTTTTTAAAAAAGTATTAATTTTGGTTACAGAAATCTTAGCAAATTTCATAGAAAACCGCACGATTAAATACACGCTTTGGCGTGGGTTTGATTTGTGGTGTTTTCGGGTATGCTAAGAACCTCTGTGACGGCAATCAGACCCATCATTTTATGAACAACACCAAAATTCATTTAGGAAAAGTAATTTCAGATAAAACTGCTGAAAAAGAACGCAATTTGAATTGGCTTTCAAAAAAACTAAATTACGACCGCAGTAATTTGGATAAATTGCTTGAAAAAGACGGTTTTCATACCGATTGGCTTATAAATTTTTCTGCTATTTTGCAGGAAAATATGGCAAAACCGCTGTCAGATTATATTGACAATCATATTATAGGTAAAAATTCACCTGAAAAATAAGTGAAAATTACCAGATTTTCAGGTAAAAATTACCAGATAAAAATTTTTTCATTAGAAAAATAATTAAAACCTTTGCAGTGTAATTTTAATTTATTAACTTTGCCCCGTCAAAAGGGCAGCAAAAACAATTTTATCTATGAAAAAGGTATTTATTTTTGCGGCAGCAGTCGCAATCGGGTTCTCGGCTTGCCAAAAAGCCGAACTGGCGGTAGATAATAATCTACCTGTTAAACAGAAAACAACTGCCAATGGCGGTTATTCTGACTACATTCTTTCCGAACAGGACGCAATCGCGTTAGTTAAGAAAGATTTACAAAATGCGGGCGGCGAATTTGCTAAAAAAACAGTAGCAGGTGTTGAGCCGATTTTGTTCTCAGATTTTGAAGATTCCGAAAAGGAATTTTTAGAATTGCAGCAGGAAAATATTATAAAACTTTCCAACCCTGCGTTGTATATTGTGTCTTTACAAGACGGCGGCTTTGCATTGGTGTTCCCTGACAGAGATTTTGGGGTGTCGGTTATTCACGCCCAAACATCAGGGAGTGCATCGGTAGATGGACTATTGGGTGGAAAATCAAAATTCTACATAGACGGATTAAAAGAACTTCAGTCGCATTATTGGTTAGGTCAACTTGAAGTGTGGGTGCTTGCTTTGTTTCGAGAGAAAACAAAGGTTCCTGATGTTCTTAATCTTTTTGGAGGCGATTTCCACGATGGTTTGAGTCTTAGACCAAGCACTGAACGCGGAAAGCCATTTTCACCAATAATTAAATATGGAGATTGGGAAACCATTGATAATGGAGTGCATCTTGTTGCTGTTAATAACATTTGGGGGACAGGTTATCCATTGGACATTTATGCAGCAACCCAAAGTACAAATATACCAATAAATGGTTCGACATCAACCCCGAATATTGTGTTAAAGTCTATTGCGCCTACAGTATTGGAGTTTCTCGCGTTTTTTGAATATCCTAACTCTTTACTTGGAATAAACAATATAGACTGGACAGATATTAAACTGCATACAGCA
>JAISKN010000310.1 GCA_031260925.1 Prevotellaceae bacterium
AAGCGTATCAATTCTGCCCGAAACTTTCGCCACAATATCAAAGGGCAAATTTTGGGTAGAAACCACAATCGGCGCATTGAGAACTTCGGGGTATTTGAAAAACCAACTGCCCGCAATCAGCACCGCCAACACAATGAATATCAGCGTAATACCCCACCGCATTATCCAAGACGGCACGCGCGAAAGCACCTCTTGAAACTCCTCGCTTTTGAGTTCTATGTCGTTTTGTTCTTCCATATTTTTTTGTTGTCGTTTTAGCCCGAAGGGCTTGATTTTCATAACCGCAGGCGAGCGCAGCGTTGCCTGCGGTGGTGCAATAGCACCATACAACTGCCTGAAAGGCAGAACTTTACGCCTGAAAAGTTTTGCCTTTCAGGCAAATCGCTACTTATCTGTTTGTCCGCAGGCAACGCTGCGCTCGCCTGCGGTTATGAAAGTTTTGGCTTTCAGCCAATTTACTGCCCTAATTCAAGTTGATTTTTCACCAGTGTATAATACGCGCCTCGTTTTTCGGTCAGTTCGGAGTGCGTGCCTTCTTCTACTATTTTTCCGTTGTCAAGCACGATAATTTTGTCAGCATTTTTTACTGTCGAAAGGCGGTGCGCCACAATTACCACCGTTTTATTTTCAAAAAATCTCTCCAAATTTTCCATTATAACACGCTCATTATTAGCATCTAACGCATTTGTTGCCTCGTCAAAAAACAGAAAATCGGGGTTTTTGTACACCGAACGCGCTATCAACAATCTTTGCCGTTGTCCCTGACTTACGCCTTTGCCTTCCATTCCGATTTTGGTGTTGTAGCGCAACGGCAACGAATTTATAAACTCCTCAATATTAGCCGTTTGCACAGCATTTTTCAGTTTGCTTTTGTCGATTTCATCAACACCGACAGCGATGTTGTTGGCAATGGTGTCCGAAAAAATAAAGCCGTCTTGCAGCACTGCGCCTGTGCGCTGCCGCCAAAGGTGCGGGTTGATGTCTTGCAAATCGCACCCCACCCCGACCCACCCCAAAGGGGAGGGAGTGTGGGGCTTTTCTAATTTTGAAATAATTTGAGATATCCCACACTCCCCCTCCAAAGGAGGGGGTTGGGGGGAGGTAAGTAAAATTTTGCCTTTTTGTGGCTGATAAAAGCCCAAAAGCAACTTCACAATCGTGGTTTTGCCGCTGCCCGATGCGCCGACAATCGCCGTTATTTTATTGCGCGGAATGGTTAAATTCAGGTCTTCGAGGACAAAATCGCGCAACGCGCCGTCATACGAAAAACTTACATTTTCAAACACAATATCTTCATTTTCAGGTATTTCGTTGATATTTTCGCTTATCGTCTGTTCCTCGTCATCTTGATTGTGAATTTCGTTTAGCCGTTCAAGCGAAATTTTTGCGTCCTGCGCCGACTGCACAAAGCCGATTACCTGCGAAATGGGCGCGGAAAGTTGCCCGATAATGTACGAAACCGACATCATCATTCCCAAAGTCATATTGCCCTCGATTACGGAACGCGCTGACAGATAACTGATTAGCAGCGATGTGATTTGCGTAAAAAACACCGAGCCGACTTGCTGATATTGCCCCAAAGCAAGCCCTTTTATGCTGATATTGAACAGTTTAACCTGTATCCGCTCCCATTTCCAACGCTGCTGACGTTCGCAGTTGTTGAGTTTGATTTCCTGCATTCCTGTAACTATTTGTACAAGATTACTCTGTTCGGCTGCTGCTTGCGTAAAACGCGCCATATCGAGTTTGCGCCGCCAACGCAGAAATTTATTCCACACTTCAAATCGCAAAAAAATAAAAAACAGATAGCAAAAAAATTACACACTGCCAAAGTGTCAGTGTGTAATTGCACCCCCAAAATTTCTTCATATATTTTATGGGTTAATGAGATAGTTTGCCGTCAATACTTCGGTTTTCATTTTTCTGCCCTTTGATGCCGAGCAGTGCATTTCGATTTTATGAGTATGCCAACCATTTGTAGCGATGTATCTATCTAAAATATCACTCGGAAATGACGATAACAAAAATTTGCCTTTGATTTCGGAAAGCGTTTGCAGCAATTTTTCGTAATCTGCCTCACTGTAACCGTCATAATGCCCCTGACAACTATTAATGTATGGCGGGTCTACATAAAAAAACGCATCCTCAAAATCGCGCGTACGAATGATGTAATTTGCATCGGCACATTCGATTTGCACGCGCTGCAAGCGAATAGCCAAATTTTCCGTAAATGCGTCTTTCTTATTTTGAATTTTTGCAGACATTTTATGCCCAACACGCTCGAATGACCAGCAATTAGTTAAAACGCTGTTCATTGATTGATTTGCCAGCACCCAAACCGCCCACGCACGCTTGATTTCGCTGAATAAATGCGGATTGTTGAATATAACATACGCATCGTTGTGCAAAATTCTGCTGTGCAGCGAGATTCTGACCTCTTTTTCCAAACTTACAAAATCGTTCTGAACGACTTTGTAGAAATTAATCACTTCACGGTTTGTGTCGTTGATTATTTCCGTTTCGCTCGGTTCTTTTCCAAAGAATACAGCCGCACCTCCGCAAAACGGCTCGCAATACAATTTGTGTTGCGGAATTAATGTTAAAATTGTTGAACAAAGTTGCTGTTTCCCACCATAATAAGTTAGTGGAGTTCTTAATGATACTTTTTCTTTCATCTGTTTTTTTGTTTTATAATATGATTAATAAATAAATTTTTGTACTTTTGCATTCTCAACTCATAATAGCGCAGACACGCTATTGACGGACTTATAGTCCTTCGGTAGCGTGTCTGCGCTTGTAAGTACATTTTGGCAGGGGTTGAGATATTTGCCAAAAGTAGCCGTGGGGCTTTTTTATTGCCTGTTTGTTTATAGATGTTTTTCTTAATAGTAAAACTATTAAGAAAACGGTATATACCGTTTTCTATTCCGCACAGGCGAACTCAGTCGCCTGTGCAAAATTTTACTCTTTTTCGGTTTTTTCGTACTCTTCGAATGAAAAGCCTTCGTTCAGGGTTTCGACCATTTCGGCAAATGCGAGCATTTCGTCAATGGGACGGTTGAGAAATGCAGTATAAACCTGCTTGAACTCCTCGTCTGTGAAGTTTTCCTCTTTGGGCTTTTTTGCCTTTGCGAGCATACTTTGCAGGGCTTTTGCCT
>JAISKN010000327.1 GCA_031260925.1 Prevotellaceae bacterium
CAAGCGTAACTCAAAAACTGCAATCTTTGGCTTACAACGTTGCCGATTGGGACGACAGTTTTACAGAGTCAAAACTGATTTCTGAAATTGTGCAGGTATTAAAAACATCTTCAAAAAAAGGTAACGGCAATGCAGGTTTTCCAGACCGCATTTTTGTAAATAAACACGAAAAACTGTTGATTTTAGTTGAAGAAAAATCAAATGTAAAAGACCACGACAATCCAGATATTGAAAAAGGTGCTATTAGTGGTATTAAATGGTATTTAAGTCGATTTTTTAATACAAATTTAAAGAAAGAATTAAAAGGATTTTTCGATAATTGGAAAATTTTAGGGATTGCTGTCAGCGGCGACTTATCAGTTGAATATCAACACAAATTCAGTTGTTATACTTTTGATGCAAAATCCGAAAAAATTATTTTGCTCAATCGGGTTGTAAATTTTATGACAGAAGAGCAATTTTTGGCATTATTTAATTCGCTTGACGAAGAAAAAGCGGTGGCAATAGTAAGCAGTTCAAGTAAAAAAATAAATATTCTTTTACGCAATGTTGATTCACAAAAACGCCCAATTTTGCTTTCGGCATTGATGATTTGTTTGCATAGGGTAAAGTCAAATTCAGAGAATTATATTAACGATTTCCCAGACCACTATAAAACCTATTCTGCAAAAACTATTATTACAAATTTGCTTGATACTGTAAAAAATATTCTGAAAGTAGAGGGCATTCCGAACGAAAAATTAGATACATTAAGCACGGAATTGGCATTTTTAACAACCGACCAAACGCTCAACAACAGCGATATTCTCAAAAATATCCTTATTGAACTGGAAACTGCGGTTATTCCTTTGTTTGAAACACAATTTGCAACCAATTCCAATTACGATATTATTGGCAAATTTTATGAGGAATTTCTCAAATACGCAGGCGTTTCAAATACTAAAAAAGGCATTGTGCTTACGCCGCGCCATATTACAACGCTATTTACAAAATTGGTTGATTTAAGAGACAATGATAAAATAGTAGATATTTGTTGCGGAACAGGTGCATTTCTTATTGCAGGAATGAATGCTTTAATTAATAAAATTGAAAAAAGCGGACGAACAGATAAAAATGAGGCGATTGCTAATGTAAAAACCAATCAACTGCTTGGTTTTGAACTAAACCCGACAATGTATATCTGTGCTGTTTCAAATATGCTTTTTCGCGGAGACGGAAAATCATCAATTTTCAATTATGATTCCATTCATAACCCAAAAACACAGGAAGAATTGGATAAATTCGGTGCAACAATCGGTTTTATTAATCCGCCGTACAGCGGCGATGGCAAACATACGCCAAAAGAAATTACATTTTTAACTAAACTTTTAGATAATTGCTCTCGTTACGCTGTCATAATTGCCCCATTATCAACTTATTTTAAGGAGGACAACATTCGTGAAGCGATTCTTGAAAAACATACTTTGAAGTATGTAATCAATATGCCGCCAGATTTGTTTATGCCAAATGCTGCAACAAATACGGCTATTGCTGTATTTCAAACAAATAGAAGTTTCGACCCTACAACAGACGAAGTAACTTTTTATGATTTAAAAAATGACGGTTTTGTGCTTTCTAAAAATCAGGGCAGAACAGACGTTTATAATCGTTGGGAGAATATAGAAAAACAACTGCTTGAAACATTAAAACCGACTTCTATCCCTGATGAGATAACCCTTGTCCGCACAAAAATAACACCAAAAGATGAATGGATAATACACGCTCACAGTAAAACAGATTATTCTACGCTTTGCGAAGAAAATTTTATAAAATCTGTTTCTGATTATATGATTTTTGAGGCAAAAAGAGATTTAGATATTTTAGATAAAGAACTTACAGAGGCAGAATTGTTTTTGTTTTTAAAATCTTATTTGAAAGAAACATTAAACGTAAAAAAATATAATCAAATTGATACAACTAATTGGAAAGAGTTTAATTTGATTGGAAAAAACGGGTTATTTGATTATCAGCACGGTAGTCGTTTGGTAAAGCCAGAAAGAATTGTTGGCGAAATTCCATTAATTACGGCTGGAATGAAAAATCAAGGCTATGCTCAAACTATTTCTAATTATGAAATAGAAGATTGCTATGAGGCAGGAGTTACAATAGATATGTTTTCAAATTCGTTTTTTCAAAATTTTACATTTGCCGCAGACGATAATATTTATATTTTCAATAAACCACAAAAACTAAATAAATACATAGGATTATTTTTAGTTACAATTATCAAAAAACAACAATATAAATATGGCTACGGCAGACAATTCAGAAAAGAAGATGCAGAAAAAAATAAAATTTTATTGCCTGTGATTTCTGATGGTTCGCCAGATTGGAACTTTATGGAAAATTATATAAAAAACTTGCCGTATGGCGACTTAATTTAAAACAATTAATAAAAAAATGCACCATTTCAGGTGCATTTTTTATCGTCTGTAATGCTGTTTTCGCTGTTGGCGGTTGTCGCGCCTTACATTGTCGTAACGCTCTAAATTGTCCTGCCCGACAACGTTATAAAAGCCGTGTTCTTTTTTTGCTTTCGGCTCATTTTCCAAAAGAGAATCAACCTTTTTCCCCTGCTTGTTTAGCGCGATAATATCTTTAACCCTCTCCACAGGAACGGTCGTAAGATTTGCATTGGAATTTGGCGAAGTCGAGTAGGTCATCGTCTGCTTGAAAACATCGGTTTTGATATGGTAAAAATCGCTGTCAAGCGTTTGCAGCACAAAATCTTTTGACGGAAAATCTGCCGTAGCATCGGCATAAACAGGCACTTCATAGTTTATGCAGCACTTGATTTTTGCGCATTGCCCTGCAAGTTTCAGCGGGTTTGTGGAAATATCCTGTATTCTGGCGGCGTTTGTCGAAACAGACACAAAATTATTAACCCAAGTAGCGCAGCAAAGTTCGCGCCCGCAAGGTCCGATACCGCCAATTCTGCCAGCCTCCTGCCGCGCGCCGATTTGTTTCATTTCAATTCTGACGTGAAAAAACTCCGCCAGCACTTTTCTCAACTCCCTGAAATCAACTCTGCCGTCTGCAATGTAGTAAAAAATGGCTTTGCTGCCGTCTCCCTGATACTCCACATCGCCGATTTTCATATCAAGTTTGAGGTCTTCGGCGATTTTGCGCGCCTGTATCATTGTGGAATGTTCGCGTTTTTTTGCCTCCTCATATTTTTCAATGTCCATTTGGCGCGCTTTGCGGTACAGTCGGCGAACAATATATTTTTCCATATTAACATTGTTCTTTTTTATTTGCAGCAGCACAAGCCGCCCTGTGAGCGTAACCTCGCCCAAATCTTGTCCGTGAGCCGCCTCAACAACCACTTTTTCGCCTTTATTAAGCATCAATTTATTGCAATTCAAAAAATAACTTTTTCGCGTATTTTTAAACTGCACTTCTACCAAATCGCTTTCAAGTTGAGTTTCAGGCAAATCTGCAAGCCAATTTACCACAGGCAATTTTTGATTTGTATTGCCTGCAAAACCCGGCATTCCGGGGTTGCTCTCGCCTGTATTTAATGTATATTTCATTAGTAATCAGTAATTAGTCGTTAGTAATTAGTATTGAGTATCAAGAATATTGTTTTTATAAAAAAGTTTGCAAAATTACAAAAAATATTTAATGAATATCGTATATAATACTTGAATTACTATTTGTCAACATTATATTAATATGGCAAAAAATGAAATAATCTGTCATTCCCGCGCAGGCGGGAATCTCATTTGTACATTGCAGCAGGGGGATTCCCGAGTTCCCCGCCTACGCGGGGACGGGAATGACACCCGCTTTTGTTTTTTAGTAAATTGAAATCATTTTTAGGTTAAATATACGATAATTTAAAAAAATCTAATTCAGAACGTTTTTCATTTTTTTCATTTCTCCGCTCAAAAGAATTGTTGCAAGAATAATTGATAGAAAATCGGCAACAGTCATACTTGCCCAAACGCCTGTTACGCGCCAAATACTCGGCAGAATAATCAAAAGCGGTATCAGAAAAATCACTTGCCGCGTGAGCGAAAGTATAATCGCTTTGCTCGGTTTGCCGATACTCTGAAAAAATGTTGAAGTTACCATTTGCAGCCCAACAAGCGGTGCTAACGCAAAAACCCACCGCAAGCCGTTTGTCGCAATATCAATCACTTCCTGCCTGTTGGCATCTTTTCTGTTGATAAAAATTGACGACACCTCAGCAGGAAAACACTGCACAATTATAAAACCGACAACCATCACTATTGTGGCATATTTTATTGATTTTTTCAACACCTCTATTACTCTATCGGGCAATTTTGCGCCGTAATTATAGCCCGCAATCGGTTGCATTCCCTGATTTATTCCCATAACAATCATTACAAAAAGCATCGAAATTTTATTAATAATTCCATAAGCACTTAATGTCAAATCACCTCCATATTTTGTTAATTGCCTGTTAATCAGCGCAACTATTAAGCACGATGCGGCGTTCATCAAAAACGGCGACATTCCGATTGCAAGCGAATCTTTGAAAATTTTTGTATGAATTTTGTAAATTCCTTTTTGCCAATGAATAAAGAAATTTTTATCGTTAAAAATATGAAGTTGCCAACAAAGCACCACTGTTTGCGCTATCACAGTTGCAAATGCCGAGCCGCGTATTCCCCAACCGAAACCAAAAATGAATAAAGGGTTGAGTATCAGGTTGATAACAACCGTTGCAATGGTTGCATACATTGATTTTGTGGGGTAACCCGCCGAGCGCAACATTCCGTTTAAGCCAAAATAGAGGTGAGTAATAATGTTTCCGCTAAGAATTATTACCATAAAATCGTAGGCATAAGGCAAAGATTGTTCGCTCGCACCAAAGAGAAACAATATTGGTTTTAGAAAAATAAAGAAAAATGTTGTAAAAATTGCGCCCATTATAATGTTGAGTATCAACACATTGCCGAGAATTTTGTTTGCCGTTTCATAATCCCGCTGACCGACGCGAATTGAGAGTAGAGTAGCCGCTCCAACGCCAATCAAAGTGCCGAAAGCCGCTGAAAGATTCAT
>JAISKN010000351.1 GCA_031260925.1 Prevotellaceae bacterium
AGTAAGGGGATTCCCGCCTGCGCGGGAATGACACAACCTAAATTGTAAATCGTAATTTTTTTGTAACTTTGCAGCCTCATAATTTAAAATTTACAATTAACAATTTACAATTAATATAATTAACAATTTAAAATTAATTAAGTAGTGGAAAAAGTTTATTCATTAAATTTGACACAGATAAAGGCGTATGTTTTTGCTGCGCTTTTTGTTGCGGGAAATTTGGTTTTGCCGTTTGCAATTCACCATTTGCCTGCGATTGGCGGATATAGTCAGGGCTTGATGTGGCTGCCGATTTATTTTTTCACGCTGGTTGCCGCGTATAAATTCGGCTGGCAGGTTGGGCTGCTTACGGCGGTGCTTTCGCCTGTTATCAACTGCCTTTTGTTTGGTATACCGATGTCTGCGATGCTGCCTGCAATTCTTGTGAAATCGGTATTGCTGGCTGTTGCGGCTGCGTTTTTTGCGCAAAAAGCGGGCAAAGTTGCTCTTTGGGCAATTCTCGCCTCGATACTTGCATATCAATTTATCGGCACAGGCATTGAGTTTTTTATCAATGATATGAACTTCAACGCCGCTATTGTAGATTTCCGTTTCGGCTTTCCTGGTATGCTGCTGCAACTTTTCGGCGGGTATTTGGTGCTGAAAGCAATGAGAACAATTTAAAAAGAAAACTGTTAAGTTTTTGAAACTTAACAGTTTTTTTGTACCCTTACGTTATTCTATCACTATGTCCTTGCCTCGCCGCCTACTTTCTCCTTCCGCTCTTTTTCAGTGCGTTGTCGAGCAGGAACAAAATTTGCCCGTTTGTGCTGCGAAATTCGTCAGCAGCCCATTTTTCGACTGCGGACATCATTTCGGCATCTATGCGCAGCACGAAACTTTTGGTTTTATTTTCTGTTTTCTCACTCATAATTTTAATTTTTTCTCAACCAAAAAAATTAATGATTTTTGTCCCATTTTTCATTTTACATTCTACATTTTACATTAATTATAAAGCGTTCCCGAATTAATAATCGGTTGCGCAGGCTCGTCGCTGCAAAGCACCACCATAAGATTTGAAACCATTGCGGCTTTTTTGTCGTCATCAAGTTCTACGACCTGCTCTTCCGACAGTTTGTTTAGCGCAAGTTTGACCATTCCTACCGCGCCCTCAACGATTTTTTCGCGTGCAGAAATTATTGCATCGGCTTGCTGACGGCGCAGCATAACAGCCGCAATTTCAGGCGCATATGCCAAATAATTTACTCGCGCCTCCATTACTTCAATTCCTGCAATGGCGAGCCGTTCATTCAACTGCTTTTCAAGGAGGTCATTGATTTCTTCGCCACCCGAACGCAAAGTTAGTTTTTCGTCTTCATTTTCAGAACTGTCGTAAGCATAAAGACCTGCTACAAAGCGCAATGCGGCATCGCTCTGCACTTTCACAAACGATTCGTAAGATTTCATTTTGTCATTCACGCTCTGCCCAACCTGTCCTGCGATGTTTTTTGATGTGTTGTCAATATCAAACGAGGCTTTGTATGTGTCCACCACGCGCCACACAAGCACTTGCCCAATCATAATCGGGTTGCCTTTTTTGTCATTCACTTTTATCGGCTCGGCATCCATATTTCGCGCCCGCAAAGTGAGTTTTTTCTTGGCATAAAACGGATTTACCCAAAAAAAGCCGTTCTCTTTGGTTGTTCCCTCATATTTTCCGAAAAAAATCATTACTCGCGCCTCATTCGGCTCGATTTGAAAAAAGCCCAACCAAAAAATGCTGTTCAAAACAAACAACAACACTGCAAAAATAATAAATGTTGCAAGCAAAGCGTCAGGAAACGAACTGTTCGCCGCCCACACTAAAAGCCCGATTATTGCACAGAGAAACAGAATGTTAGCAAGCAACATTGGTATTCCGCGCAACTTTAAACCTGAAAAATTTTCCTCTTTTGTTTTCATAAATAAATAATTTTTAATTGTTAAAAAATGATATTAAAATAATATCGCAAAGGTATTACTTATTTTTGGAATAACAATACTTTTTTTGATTTTTTTTTAAAAAAAATTAAAAAACTATGCGAATAACGGATTAAAATTATTCAGATTGCTGTTTAAACCTGATTTTCCGTAGAGAAAAGGCAATGCCTTTTCTCTACAAATGCGTAATTATTTTATATTTTGCAATTTTCAAAAAAATGGCTAATTTTGCGAAAAAAACTATGCAGAAAAAATCTTTTGACGAAATTTTGGCACGTTTCCGCGAAATTGAATTTGCGGAGGAGTTTGATATGATTGTGGCGGTGGCAAACGGAGGAATTATTCCCGCTGCTATTCTCAATCAAAAATTAAATATTGAGTTTAACGTTTTGAAAATCAACTATCGCGACAGTTTTCAAAAGCCGAAATACGACAATCCGCAACTTTTGTCGCCAATAAATTTTGATTTCAAAGACAAAAAAATTCTCGTTGTAGAAGACCGCGTAAAAACGGGCGCATCGCTCAAAAAAGCCTGCGAACTGCTGCAAGGCGCAAAATTGATAAAAACTTTCGCCGTTAATGGCAAAGCCGATTATTCGCTCTATGATGAGCCTTGTTTTATTTTCAGTTGGAATCTTGCTTGAATTGTGTAAAAGCACGCAGATAACACAGATTAGATGGATTTTCGCAGATTTTTCGGTTGATAATTTTTTTGAGGTGCTATTAGTTTTTAAAAATTATCGAGATAATAGAAAAACAATTAAATAAACAAAATAAAATGAATGAACCTGTCATTCCCGCGCAGGCGGGAATCCCATTTGTACATTGCAGTAAGGAGATTCCCGCCTGCGCGGGAATGACACCTATTTTTTTTATTTACTACCAAAATTTATTTTAATAGCCCTCAAAAAAATTATTTATCTGCGTTTTATCTGCGTGGCAAAAGAGTTTTTTGACCTCCTCCCCTGTTTTTTATTTTTTTACCGCTTTGGTATAATTATTGTTATAAATAAAACCGTTTTATATTTTTCATTAATATTATCAAAAAATATTTTTTGATAACTTTTCAACAAAAATAAAAATTTAATTTGCTTATTATCAGATATTTAATTTGTCTTTAAGAAATTTTAACTCTAAAAATCAAAAAAAAAGTTGTGAGAAAAGAAAATTATATATAAGTTTGCATTCTCAATTTTTTTAAAAAAAGTTTAGTATTTAACAGAGACAAAACAAAATATTTTTATAAAATTATCTATGAACGAGAAAATTTATACCGAAGACGAGATTCAAAAAGCCTCTTTTGAGTTTTTTCAGGGCGATGATTTGGCTGCAAAAGTTTGGGCGACAAAATACGCACTCAAAGATTCTTTTGGCAATACTTATGAACTTACGCCAGATGATATGCACCATCGCCTTGCAAGAGAGATTGCCCGAATTGAGCAAAAATACCCAAATCCGCTGTCCGAAAACGAACTTTTTGAGTTGTTTCGCAACTTCAAATATATTGTCCCGCAAGGCAGCCCAATGACAGGCATCGGCAACGATTATCAGGTTGCTTCGCTCTCAAACTGCTTTGTAATCGGCTTTGACGGAGACGCAGACTCTTACGGCTCGATTATCAAAATAGACGAGGAACAGGTGCAACTGATGAAACGGCGCGGAGGCGTTGGACACGACCTTTCGCACATTCGCCCCAAAGGCTCGCCTGTAAAAAATTCTGCCCTCACTTCAACAGGACTTGTGCCGTTTATGGAACGCTACTCTCACTCCACGCGCGAAGTGGCGCAAGACGGACGGCGCGGCGCATTGATGCTTTCTGTTTCGGTTAAGCACCCTGATTCTGAGGACTTTATTGATGCAAAAATGGATTCTGGCAAAGTTACAGGTGCGAACGTGTCGGTGCGCATTCACGATGATTTTATGAATGCTGCAATTAATAAAAAGAGTTACACTCAGCAGTACCCTGTTGTTTCAGACCAACCGCTTTACAAAAAAGAGACCAATGCAAACGTTTTGTGGAAAAAAATTATTCATAATGCGTGGAAAAGCGCGGAGCCGGGAGTGCTGTTTTGGGACACAATCACGCGCGAAAGCGTACCCGACTGTTATGCAGATTTAGGCTTTAAAACCACTTCGACAAACCCCTGCGGAGAAATTCCGCTCTGTCCATACGACAGTTGCCGTCTGCTCTCGATAAATCTTTATTCTTATGTAAAAGAGCCATTTACCAAAAATGCAGAGTTTGATTTTGAGTTGTTCAACAATCACATTGCCCTTGCGCAGCGCATTATGGACGACATTATTGATTTGGAAATGGAAAAAATAGAAAAAATTATTGATAAAATAAAATCAGACCCTGAAGATGACGAAATAAAATATACCGAACTTCGACTTTGGGAAAAAATCAAGTCAAAAACTCTCAAAGGCAGACGTACAGGCGTTGGCACAACAGGCGAAGGCGATATGCTCGCGGCTTTGGGTTTTTGCTACGGCAGCGATGAGGCAACAAATTTTTCCGAAAAAGTGCATAAAACGTTGGCATTGGCGGCTTACGGCTCGTCTGTAACATTGGCGAAAGAGCGCGGCGCATTCCCAATTTACGATGCAAAACGCGAGGAGAAAAACCCTTACATTAACCGAATAAAAGATGCCAACCCCGAACTTTATGCCGAAATGACAAAAGTCGGTCGCAGAAATATTGCCTGCCTCACAATCGCGCCAGCAGGCACAACAAGCATTATGACGCAGACAACTTCGGGCATCGAGCCTGTTTTTAAGCCTGTTTATACCCGCAGACGAAAAGTTAATCCGAATGATAAAAACGTTCATATTGATTTTATTGATGAAAACGGCGACAGTTTCGAGGAATTTACTGTTTTTCACCACAAATTTGTAACTTGGATGCTCGCAAACGGACACGATGTTACAAAACGTTATTCAGAGGCAGAAATTGACAATTTGGTTTCAAAATCGCCTTATTATAAAGCCACCGCAAACGATGTTGACTGGCTGAAAAAAGTTCAGATGCAGGGCAAAATTCAAAAATGGGTTGACCATTCGATTTCGGTAACAATCAATTTGCCGAACGATGTTTCAGAGGAACTTGTCGGGCAACTCTACGAAGAGGCGTGGCGTTGCGGCTGCAAAGGCTGCACCGTTTATAGAGACGGCTCGCGCGCAGGAGTGCTTGTTGGACAAACAAACAATGAGCAAAAAGGCGATGACAAAGAATGCGTTGATGATGCCAAAAAACCTTGCGAAACTTGTCTTGAGCCGCACAAAGAACTTGTGCGCCCGCCAGAATTGGAGTGCGACGTGGTAACTTTTCAAAACAAAAAAGAAAAATGGATTGCCTTTATCGGAAAGTCAGACAACCGTCCTTACGAAATTTTTACTGGAGTTGCCGATGACGAATATGGTATTATGCTGCCAAAATGGGTTGATAAGGGAAAAATTATCAAAAAAGAACTCGAAGACGGCACAAAACGCTACGACTTTCAGTTTGAAAACCGCCAAGGATTTAAAACCACCGTTGAAGGACTTTCATATAAGTTCGACAAAGAATATTGGAACTATGCAAAACTTATTTCGGGTGTAATGCGATACGGAATGCCGACAAAACAGATTGTTAAACTTGTTGGCGGCTTGCAACTTGACGACAATATTAATGCTTGGAAAACAGGAGTTTTGCGCGCACTGAAAAAATACGTTCCAGATGAAACAGAAATAGAAGGAATGAAATGCCCAGAATGCGGCGGAACTGTTCGCGCCTCCAGCGGCTGTTACTACTGCAACCACTGCACTTGGTCAAAATGCGGAAACGTTTGATAATGTTTAATGATAAATGGTTAATGATAAATATTTTATGATTAGCCATTTTTTTTGGGAATTAGTAACTAAATGTAGATATTACGTTATTTAGCAATTCCTTTTTATTCAATATCTTTTAATAATGCGAATCAGGGGTTGAAATGTTTTTTTAAGGGTGCATTCCTACGGAATGCAGGTTTATATTTATATTTTTTCTACCGAGCGATGCAATCCTAACGGATTGCGGTGCAAATGCA
>JAISKN010000001.1 GCA_031260925.1 Prevotellaceae bacterium
ATTGATGTTGATGTAAAAATTCTTTGGAATGAAAACGGAAACAACAACAGTATTGTTGCTATGGCAAACAACGCCTCAGTTTATTACGACCGCAAAGCCGTAATGAACTATCGCGGCTCTACTTCGCGCTCAATGATTAAACGCTCGTATGCTTTTTCCACAGGCAAAAAAGATTTGAAAAGCAACGGAAGTGTTGAAAAGGGCAAAGTAGATTTATTCGGCTTGCCCGAAGAAAAAGATTGGGTACTGTATGCTGCTTACAACGATAAGTCAATGATGCGCAACAAGTTAGCATTAGACCTCTATCGCCAAATGGGCTATTACGCATCAAACACACGTTTTGTGGAACTTTTTGTAAATGACGTATATCAAGGCGTATATATTTTGCTTGAAAAATATGAAGAAAACGAAAATCGGATAGTGATAACCGAAGAAACCACAGGTATGCAGCCGCAAGATATTGGCTATATAATTAAATTTGACAAAACAGACGGAAGTGCTGCTACTTGGGTTAGAACGCCTGCTCTGCTTGGCGGAATGGCTAATTGCGGCAATGACGGCGGTTGCGGAATTGCCTCCGATGCGCAGGGTTGGGAACTTGTTTATCCCGAAGTGTCAAGCAACAACGACCCGCGCAAAAACTACATCAGAGATTGGTTAGTACAATACGAAATCGCGTTGAAAAATGCAACTGCGCAGCAAGATTGGGACAACCTTTTTGAAACATACATTGATATTCCCTCGTTTGTCGATTTTATGATAATAAACGAATTTTCCCGCAACACCGATGGCTACCGCGCAAGTATGTGGTTTGTTAAAGATGCGGGCAGCAAACTGAAATGTACGCCTATTTGGGATTTTGAAATGGGCTTCGGCAATGATGATAAATATCCCTCTTTTTACGGCAGTGCAAACAGAACTTGCCCTTCTACTACAAATATAAGACCTTATGCCACAGATATTTGGCAATATAATACCAATGAATGTGAGCCGTATTATCCGTTGCCTTTTTGGTATAAAAAATTAATGGAAAATCAGTGTTTCAAAGATATTTTCCGCACTCGTTGGGAAGAATTGCGCACAAACGCGCTTTCGACAACAAACATAGAAAATGAACTCGAAACAAACAAAACGGCTTTGCTTTCAGGCGCATTAAACAGAGAAATGGACAAATGGAGTTGGACAGTGCGCAACGCCTGCCCTTGCGAAAGCAGTTACGCCTATTGCCCTTGGATGATAACTCATTGGGAGGCAAATTATCAGGGCGTTGGCAATCCTGAGGGCAAAACCACCAATTTCAATGACGAATACAACCTGCTAAAAGCGTGGATTAACAGCCGCCTGGTTTGGATGGACAGCCAAATTATGAGCGATGATTTCGGCGCAATACTTACCGAAGAGCAAGCAAGAGAATGCGGCAAAATACCTGAAATTATCAGCGGAAATCAAGTAATTCAAGCGGAAAACAATTATATCAGCATAAATGCCAATAATACAAATATAGAAATAAAATCAAACGAAACAATACAAGAGGTGCTAATTTACGACACAAGAGGAATTTTGCTTTTACAAAAAAACAAAATAAATGCTGCTGAATGTTCTTTCAATCTCAATTATCTCAATCAACTGTTGATAGTAAAAGTTCTAACTGAAAATTCTGTTTTGAGTAAGATTGTTTTGGTAAAAGAGTAAAAAACTACAACCCCTCAAAACTCAAACCGTTCCAATTTTTTGCCAATAAGTTTTTGAATATCTTTGAGTAACGGCAGTTCCTCCGTTGAGCAGAACGAGAGCGACAACCCTGCGTTGCCTGCTCTGCCTGTGCGCCCGATACGGTGAACGTAGGTTTCGGGTACTTCGGGCAAATCGTAGTTTATCACCAACTCCAACTGATTTATGTCAATGCCTCTGGCGGCAATGTCGGTAGCAATCAGCACATTGATTTTGTTCAGTTTGAAATCGGCAAGGGCGCGCTGGCGTGCGTTTTGCGATTTGTTGCCGTGAATGGCGGCAGATTTGATATTTGCCTTGCCGAGGATTTTGGCGATTTTGTCCGCGCCGTGTTTTGTGCGTGAAAAAACTAAGACCGACTGCGGCTGCCGCTTTTGCATTACCTGTATCAGAAATTTGCATTTTTCCGTTTTTTCAACAAAATAAACGCTCTGTTCAATGGTATCAACAACCGATGAGGCAGGCGTAACTTCCACTCTCACAGGGTTATGCAAAATAGAACTCGCAAGTTTGGCGATGCTGTCGGGCATTGTGGCGGAGAAAAACAATGTCTGCTTTTTCTGCGGCAATTTCGGCAAAATCTTTTTAATATCGTGAATAAAACCCATATCAAGCATTCTGTCCGCCTCGTCGAGTACAAAATATTTTATGCTGTCCAACTTGATAAAACCCTGCGTCATCAAGTCGAGCAAACGTCCGGGCGTGGCGACTAAAATGTCGATGCCTTTTTTAAGTTTCTCTGTTTGAGGATTTTGATTTACGCCGCCAAAAATCACCGCGTGCCGCACCGAAGTATATTTTGCGTAATCGGTGATACATTCGCTTATCTGAATAGCCAATTCGCGCGTAGGCGTAAGAATTAACGCCTTGATTTTGTGGTTTTTGTCCGTTTCCTGATATAAATGTTGAATGATTGGAATTGCGAAGGCGGCGGTTTTGCCTGTTCCTGTTTGCGCCAAGCCGAGAATGTCGCGGTTGTTTAATGTCGGCGGTATTGCTTCTTCCTGTATTGGAGTGGGTGTTTCGTAACCTTTTTCTAAAATAGCCCTTAAAATCGGCTCAATAATGCTTAGTTCTTTAAATGTCATCAAAATTTTTATTTGTTCGCGGCAAAGGTACGCATTTTATTTGGTTTTCAATATATTATAAAATATTACGTTGTAAATTAATAATAACAATAAAAAAATCGTGTCATTGCGGGCTTGACCCG
>JAISKN010000159.1 GCA_031260925.1 Prevotellaceae bacterium
TTTGCCATTCACATCGGTAAGAGTTACGTTAATCGGGTGTTCGGGCATTTCGCCAGAAATCTCTACCCGAACAAGTCCATAAGTTGGATTGGGAAAAACGGACAGGGTATGCCCGCCGATTTGTTCCGTCTGCGGTTTTGCAGGCGCGTGTCCGTTCGGTGCAACTACAACAGTCCTGTATTTCAGAACACAGTTGCCCGATTCGTCATAGTCAAAAAGTAAAATTTGACCGTTTGCTTGAATTGCTGAAATTAATATCAGCAGTAATAATAAAAATTGTTTTTTCATTTTGTATTAGATTGAAAGGTTAAAATTATAAAATAAATATTGTATTATAGCCCAAAGGGCTTAATTTTCATAACCGCAGGCGAGCGCAGCGTTGCCTGCGGGCTGTAGGGGCAGGGCGCGCCCTGCCCCTACTTGCCTGAAAGGCAAAATTTTAAATATTTTTCACGCAAGTTCTGCCTTTCAGGCAGTTGGCTTTTGTTTTTTATCCGCAGGCAACACTACGCTCGCCTGCGGTTATGAAAATAACGGCTTTCAGCCAATTCAGGTATCACATTAAAAATCAAGTTGTTAGTTTATAATAAGGTTAAAAAATATAAAACAAAAAAGTGCGAACTTAATTATCCGCACTTGTGGCATTAGGAGACCGAATTTACAAATAAGTTAAGCCCGCTTTGTGCAAGCAGTTACTTATTCTTGTAAATTTTTGAAAGTTCCTAATTTTCAAGTGCAAGAATAGCGTTAAACGCTAATTTTTTTAAATATTTTAAAGAACGTTTTATTGTTTCAATTTTCTTCAAAAAAAGAAAATAAAAACAACGCGACAAAGGTAAAAACTATTTTTTTATTGTGCAAGAGTTTTTGAGATTTTTTTTGAAAATTTAAAAAACTTATATATAAAACAAACGCAGATTATTAATTAACAATCTGCGTTTATCTGTTAAATCAGCGTTATCTGCGTGCTGTAAGGAAACAAAATTATTCCTTTTCTGTGTCCTCTGATGTTTCTTTATTCACGTTTTTTCTTGCGCGTGTGCGTTTTTCGCGAACTTCAACATTTGGAACTTCCTCTTCCGATTTGTCCATTTTGCGCTCCTGCGTTCCCTCTTTTATGGCATCAACCATAACGTTGAGAATAATCTCGATAGCCTTTGTAGCATCGTCATTGCAAGGAATTACAAAGTCAATATCAGAAGGGTTTGAGTTAGTATCTACAATTCCGAAAACAGGAATACCCAAGCGAACAGCCTCTGCCACAGCGATATGCTCTTTCATTACATCAACCACAAAAAGTGCTGACGGAACGCGCGCCATATCAGAAATTGAGCCGAGATTTACTTCGAGTTTTTCGCGTTGGCGGCGAACTTGCAGGCGTTCGCGCTTTGACATTGTGTTCAAAGTGCCGTCTGTTTCCATTCTGTCAATCGCTCCCATTTTTTTCACAGCCTTGCGTATGGTTTGGAAATTGGTAAGCATACCGCCTGCCCAACGCTCTGTGATATACGGCATTCCAACTTCGGTTGCCTTGTCTGCAACAACCTGTTTTGCCTGTTTTTTCGTTGCAACGAAGAGAACTTTTTTGCCTGATTTTGCAATTTGTTTCATTGCGCGGGCAGCATCGTCTATTTTCGCAACTGTTTTGTGCAAATCAATAATATGAATGCCGTTGCGCTCCATAAAAATATATGGAGACATTGCAGGATTCCATTTGCGTTTCATATGTCCGAAATGCGCACCTGCTTCAAGTAACTCTTGAAAATTTGTTTGATACATTTTTTAATTTTAATTTGTTTGTTTTTTAAATGCTTACATTCTTTTTTCTTTTAGTAAAGCAATCAACAGGTAGTTTCAATTATTTAAAATTATAATTAAAAGTCCTGTCAATTTAGATACTAAACATATTACAAAAACAATTTAAAAACTACAATTTTGTAATTTAAAAATTATTTTTGCCACAAATATTAACGTTTCGAGAATTGGAAACGTTTGCGCGCTTTTGGCTGACCCGGTTTTTTACGCTCAACAATACGGGAATCGCGTGTGAGAAAACCTTCCGACTTCAAAGCGGGCTTGTCCTCTGCGTTGATTTTAACGAGCGCGCGGGCGATTGCCAAACGCAATGCTTCTGCCTGTCCTTTGAAACCGCCGCCATCAAGATTAACATTGATGTCATATTTTTCCGCAACCTCCAATTTGTTAAGAGGCTGACGTACAACATATTGCAAAATTGTTGAGGGGAAATAATTATCAATATCTCTTTTGTTGATAGTGATTTTTCCTGCACCCGCTTTCACAAATACGCGGGCAATGGCTGCTTTTCTTCTTCCTATCGCATTTATAACTTCTGCCATAATAATTATTTAATTAAGTTTAAATCAATAAGTTTTGGTTGTTGAGCAGCGTGCGGATGTTCCGAACCTGCATAAACATAAAGATTGTTAATAATTGCACTTGCCAAAATATTTTTCGGCAACATACCTTTTACAACCTTGCGAATGAGTTTTTCAGGACCTTTCTCCATCATTTCCGCAGGCGTAGTTTCTCTTTGTCCGCCCGGATAAAGTGTGTGGCGCAGATAAATTCTGTCTGTCCATTTGTTGCCTGTAAGGCGCACCTTATCGGCATTTATAACTATCACGTTGTCGCCGCAATCAACGTGCGGCGTAAAACTTGGTTTGTACTTTCCGCGAAGAAGTTTCGCAACTTTTGACGCCATTCGTCCAAGTACCAAGTCGTTTGCATCAACTACAACCCACTCTTTTTGAGCAGTCTCTTTGTTGATTGAAATTGTTTTATAACTTAACGTATCCACAATTAAATTTTTTAAATTTTTGTTAATAAAAATAAACCTAATATCAGATGGGCGGCTGTTTTTCGCGGGCTAATTCACTACGAACAGTGTTAAGAATCTGATAATTAACACTCTAAACGATATGGATAATTTTTAGGGCTGCAAAGGTACGACTTTTTTATTAAACTGCAAAACTTTTTAACAAAAATATTTTTTTGTCAAAATATTTGATAATAAAAAAAAATGTTGTACCTTTGCGCCCGAAAAATTAGAAATGAGAAACGGCTTTTATTCAATCTAAAATCGTAAATCACAAATCTAATTCGCTTGCGAAAATAGCTCAGTTGGTAGAGCACGACCTTGCCAAGGTCGGGGTCGCGGGTTCGAGTCCCGTTTTTCGCTCTGTTTTCATAGCATTTAATTTTTTGTGGTGCGCTCGAGTGGTGGAATGGTAGACACGAAGGACTTAAAATCCTTTGGCTTCACGGCTGTGCGGGTTCAAGTCCCGCCTCGAGTACGGAAAAAACTTTTCAGTGATGAAAGGTTTTTTTTGATTTTTATTTTGCAATTTTCAACGAAATGGCTAACTTTGCCGTAAATTTCTAAAAGGTAAAAAGATTATGAATAAAATGAAATTTTTTAGGTATTTGCTCGAAAATTTGGGCAATGTTTTTTCGCAGAAAGAAAAAAAACAACTCAAAAATGATATTTTTTCAGCGTTAAAAAATGGAATTTTGCTTTCTGATAATGTTGAAGAAACCGTTGAAATCGCTATCCTCGCACAAAAAGAATTATCTATCGGCGCAACGGCTCTCAACGCAATTTTGCTCTACGATTTATACAAAAACAATATTTTAGACGAGAAATATATCAAGCAAAATTACAGCAAATTTGTGTTTGAAATTCTTGACGGTTTGGTAAAATCGTATCGGCTCTACGAAAAAAATCTGTCGGTGGAAACAGAAAATTTCCGCAAATTTCTGATTTCGCTTGCATCTGACGCTCGTGTAATAATGATAATGCTCGTTGAACGGCTTTATATGATGCGCAAGATGGACACAAGTTACAAGACACAAGACACAAGTTACAAGACACAAGACACAAGGCACAAGTATCAAGACACAAGTATCAAGACACAAGGCACAAGACAAGAAATACAAGATACAAGACAGGATAGCCAAGACAAGAACGCAACAAATAACCAAATCAACAATCAACCAGATAACCAGATAACCAAATCAACAAATCAACAACAAAAAATCGCCCGCGAGGCATCGTTTCTTTTTGCTCCGTTGGCGCACAGAATGGGCTTGTACGCTATCAAAACCGAAATGGAGGACTTGTCGCTCAAATATACTTCGCCCGAAATCTACAAAGATATTGCAGACAAACTTAAAGAAAGCAAAAAAGAGCGCGATTTATTCATTAAAGATTTTATTGAGCCTGTTAAAAAACGGCTTTTGGAACAGGGTTTGACCTTTGAAATCAAAGGGCGCACCAAGTCAATAAACTCTATTTACAACAAAATTCGCAAGCAGGGCGTGCCGTTTGAAAAAGTTTATGATTTGTTCGCAATCAGAATTATCATAAACACGCCGATTGAAAAGGAAAAAGCGGACTGCTGGAACGCCTATTCAATCGTAACCGATATGTATCCGCCGAACACAAACCGCCTTCGCGACTGGCTTTCCGTGCCAAAACTCAACGGCTACGAAAGTTTGCACATTACCGTAATGGGCGCGCAGGGAAGATGGGTTGAGGTGCAAATTCGCACCACGCGAATGGACGAAATTGCAGAAAAAGGCTTTGCTGCGCACTGGAAATACAAGGGCGTAAAGTCCGATTCCGAAAAAATGGACGAGTGGCTGGCAAATCTGCGCAGCGTTTTGGAACATTCCGAAGTCGGAAGTTTAGACGTTGTAAATGAGTTTAAAATGCAACTTTACGATGACGAGGTGTTTGTTTTTACGCCAAAAGGAGAGTTGAAACGGCTCGGCAAAGGGGCAACCGTGCTTGACTTTGCCTACTCAATTCACACCAGCATCGGCAACCATTGCATTAGCGCGCTTGTGAATGATAAACAGGTGAATATCAAGTATGTACTGCAAAATGGCGACCAGATTTCGATACAGACTTCGGCAAATCAGAAACCTAAAAAAGATTGGTTGAAAATTGTGGCGACTGCCCGCGCGAAAGCAAAAATTCGTCAGGCATTGGCAGAAATTGAAAATAAAGAGGCGGAGGCAGGCAGAGAAATTTTGTTGCGGCGGCTCAAAAATTGGAAAATCGCTTATGCCGAAGGCGATATTGCAAAAATAGCGAAACAACTTGGCTATAAGCAGATTAACAATTTTTATCAAGATATTACAAATGAAAAAATTGATATTTTAACAATAAAAAATCTGCTGACGGAAGAAGAAAAACACGATGCGGCTGACATTTCGGTTTTGCGCACAGTCGAAAATTATTCGCACCAAACCGACTGGCAAAAAATTTCTGCACAGCAAGATGTTTTGGAAATTGACCAACACCTGAAAAACATTGAATATACTTTGGCAAAATGCTGCAATCCGATTTTCGGCGATGACATTTTCGGTTTTGTGTCGGCGATAGACAAACACATAAAAATTCACCGCAAAAACTGCCCCAATGCGCCGTCTATGATTGCAAAATTCGGATACAGAATTGTCGATGCCCGCTGGGCAGACAAAGGAACGGACAGTTATTATCCTGTAACTCTGCACATTATCGGGCGAGACGACATCGGCATTGTTACCAATATCACATCCTTTATCAGCAAGGAACAGGGCTTAAATATGCGCTCAATTTCAGTCGATTCTCACGAAGGACTTTTTGAAGGAAATATTACAATTATGGTAAGTCAAATCGCTCATTTAGAACAGGTTATAAGAAAAATCAAAGGAATAAAAGGCGTAAAACAGGTTTATAGAACATAAAAATAAAAAAAATTGTAACTTTGCACAAAAATAATAATCGTATGAAAAAATTTATAATCACATTATTTATTATCGCTTTTTCTGCAAATATTTTTGCGCAAATAGATAACTTTAAAGATGGTTATGTTATTACAAATCAAGGAGATACCTTGTTTGGAAAAATTGATTTTCAACCAAATAACATTAATCAGACAACGTGCCGTTTTATGCAAAATGGCAGCAGCGAAACTGTTATTTATGAGCCTGCCGAACTGAAAGGCTACTATTTTTCGCCATTTAACAAGTGCTATGTTTCAAAGCAACTTGAAATAAACGGGCTGCAATTTTACGCTTTTGCAGAACTTTTGGTTGATGGCGTTATGAATCTTTATTATTATGAATTTGATAATAAAGCGTTTTATTCTACGCCAATTTATTTTGATTATACTGATTATGTTGTTTACTATTTTTTTGAAGATGAAAATGGGAAAATGCAGAGTATTACTAAAAAGCCTGATGAAATTAAAGATGGAAAATTGGTTACTGATGTATCTTATAAAGGAATTTTACGATATACGTTTAGAGATGTGCCATCAATTTCGGATAATTATGATAAAATTAAATTTGATACAAAATCTATTGTAGAAGTTGCCGAAAAATATCATAATGCCGTTTGTGAAACAGGCGAAAAGTGTATTGTTTATCTCAATGCAAATCCCTATAAATTTAAAGATTTTGTAAGGTTTTCGGTTTATGCTGGCGGCTCTGCAATTTTAGTTTCTAAAGAAAAACCAATTTTTGCGCCAATGATTGGAACGGAGATTTTTATAAGTGATGCGCGTAAAGCAAGCCATTGGGGAGCGAATTTTGATTTATCTGTTTTGAAATATTCAGATGCTTTGGGTTTTACTAATATTGCTTACAATGGTTTTGCCATTACAACTCACGCAGGAGTACAGTATTATAATTTTGACCTCAAAATAATTCAACCAACGGGCGGGGGTGGTTTATTTGGCACAACTCTTTTCGCAAAAAATATGGGGTTTTATTTTTTTGGAGGTTTTAAAATTAAAACTAAAAAATACAGCGGAATTTTTATTCGGGCAAATCTTGATATTTCATTATCAACATTTACTGACCTTATAGAAAATCCACACTATTATTTAACACCGAGCATAAAAATTGGTTATTCTTTCTAAAAAAATAAAATCACAATTCACAATTTTCAACCCAATCATAAATCGTAAATTATGCGAATTGATAAATTGGATTTTTATAATTAACCACAGAGGCACGGAGTTACACAGAGAAAAATTTTAATTTTTCTACTCTGTGGTCTTAAAAAATATAAATATAGAATGAATAATATAAAACATAAATAACATTTTTTATAAAGAATGAGAACACTGAGAAAATTTTATAAATAAAATTTAAAAAAACTCTGTGAGTTCTGTGTCCTCTGTGGTTAAAAAATAAAAAAACAATTTCAATCCGTAATTCGCATAAATCGTAAATCGTAAATCGTAAATGAGACACCTGTTAGACATTACCGACCTTACAACGCAAGAAATTGACGAGTTAATCGCGCTTGCGATGGATATTATTGAGCAGCCCGAAAAATATTGCGATGCGCTCAAAGGCAAAAAACTTGCAACGCTTTTCTATGAGCCAAGCACAAGAACGCGGCTCAGTTTCACCGCTGCAATGATGGAATTTGGCGGAAATGTTCTCGGCTTTTCCGATGCCGCCGCCTCGTCTGTGAGCAAGGGCGAAACCGTTGCCGACACTATTCGCGTGGTGGAGAATTTTGCCGATATTATCGCAATGCGCCACAACAAAGACGGTGCGCCTTGGGTTGCCGCGCAGTATTCGCAAGTGCCGATTATCAACGCGGGGGACGGCGGACATTGCCACCCAACGCAGACGCTCGCCGATTTGCTGACCATTTTCCGCCAAAAAGGCGGTTTTGAAAATCTCACTGTCGGCTTTTGCGGCGATTTGAAATATGGGCGCACAGTGCATTCGCTCACCAAGGCGTTGGGGCGTTACAAAAACGTGAAATTTGTGTTTATTTCGCCCGATGAGTTGAAAATTCCCGATTATTTGCGCAGCGATATTGATAAAGAAAGTTATAACTATTTGGAAACCAACTCGTTAGAGAATGCAATGCCCGAACTCGATATTTTGTATATGACGCGCATTCAAAAAGAGCGTTTTGACGATGAAAATCAATATAACCGCCTGAAAGACAGTTTTATACTTGACGCGGAAAAATTGAAAACAGCGAAAAAAGATATGATAATTCTTCACCCGCTGCCCCGCGTAAATGAAATCGCTACCGATGTTGATAACGACCCGCGCGCCTGCTATTTTAAGCAGGTTTTGAACGGCAAATTTATTCGCAGAGCATTGATTTACACGCTGTTAAGACAGAAGACACAAGACACAAGACACGAGAAAGTTGTGCTTGGCGAGAGATGTCCAAACTCTCGCTGTATTTCGTCTATTGAAGCAGTAAAACCGTTGTATAAAATTGCAGACAATGGCGAAAAAAGGTGCTATTATTGCGATGAAATAGCACGCAGATAACACGGATTTTAATAAAATCAATAGGAATTGCTAAATAATGCGAATCAGGGATTGAAATGTGCCGTTAGGCACTAAATATTGGTAGAAATATGTTGAATATAATTGATAGCGTGCCGTAGGTACGCAATATAAATAACATTTAGTGCCTAACGGCACAAAGAATTGGGGGTAAATCATTTTTTCTACCAATATAATGTGCCTAACGGCACAAAAAATATCAAAATATAAAATTTAACACCTGATTGGCATAAATAAGTATAGATAAAGGCATTGCTATAATAAATCTGGATTGCTTCGGATTGCTTCGGAAATACCTCGCAATGACGACCTCGCAATGACGAAAGTCGTATAAGCAATGGGAGTACGTCATTGCGAATATTTTAAGCGAAATGAAATGTAGCGAAAAATATGAAGCAATCCAGAAAAAACTATATTAATTTACCAA
>JAISKN010000171.1 GCA_031260925.1 Prevotellaceae bacterium
TGACAGGTTTCTTTATTTTAAAAATTTTGTTTTAAAACCTTTTTTTACTAATTTTGCGGTTTAATATTAATTTTTTAGGAAATTCAACAATAAATGAAAATTATTTAAGGAGGTAAAAATGAAAAGAAATTTATTTTTAGCGGCGGTTTTGTGCATATTTAATCTTGTGCAGGCACAGATAATAAATTACAGTATTCAGTCGGAAAAAACATATCCTGATAATACGCGCACCTGCTATTTTGAAATTGATAATTCGCTTTCAAGACAACAGAAAAAGTTTGCTATGGAGCAGGCGCAAAGCAATAAAAATCTTTTAGACCTTTATTTTTATGAAGATAATGAGCATATTGCAATGTTCAGTTCTGTTGTGGAATGGAATGTTGATAGCGTGGTCAACTTTATAAATGATGCTGCGGCGCAATATTCTGTACAGAATATTGCGGACGAAGTCCGCAATACTGCAATGCCTGCTTATGCTCCCGCTGTTACTGCCGATGCCTGCGACAATATTATTCCAATAACAGCCTGCGGTGCTGCCAATACTCAAACAGCAGTTTTGAGCGGTAGCGGCAGTTGGAATGGCAATCCCTGTTGGAGTTCTTCACCTGGACAGGAAAAAATTTATTCATTTACTCCTGCCGTTACAGGCAATTATAATTTGGTAGTAACATCTGGGAACGGATATGTTGATTATCTTTGGAGTACATCGTGTTCGTCTTCTGGTTGGACTTGCATTGACTATTTTTACGGTAACGGAACTCATACAATAGGAACTTTAACCGCAGGCACAACATATTATTTTTTGCTTGATTCAGAAAGTACAAGTTCGACAACGCACAGTTTTTATATCAGTTGTGCAACAGGAGGTGGAACGACAGATTGTTCTGGTGTTCTTACACAACCAAACGGCTGCATAGATGCAGAGCCGTTTTGCTCAAGCGATGAATACTGTTTTGCAGCATCAACTTCTGTAAGTGCTTATGGCAGTATCAGTTGTCTTGGTTCTACTCCTGGTCCTGCGTGGTATTGGCTTGAAATAGACCAGCCAGGCAATTTGCAGATATATATTGAACAAAGAACTCCATCTGGTGTAGGAGTTGATGTTGATTTTGTATGTTGGGGACCATTTAACTCTGTGGCGGATGCGTGCGCACAAAAAAATAATACCAATTACGGCAGTTGTCATAGCAATAACTGCGGCTATCCTTATGGAAACATTGTAGATTGCTGCTTTTGTGGGCTTTATTACGAAAATTTGTATATAAATAATGCTCAAACAGGGCAGGTCTATCTACTTTTGCTTACAAACTATTCGCGGCAAGTGGCAAATATTTCGTTTTCACAATCAGGCGGCACTTCTACTACCAACTGTGGAATTATCACTCCGCCTGCCTCAAATAATGGTCCGTTGTGTGTGGGCGATACGCTGCAACTGACAGCGCAAACAAGTAATGTGGCGGGCGCAGTTTATAACTGGACAGGACCAAACGGCTTTACTTCAAATTTGCAAAATCCGACAATAAACAGTGTTACAACTGCAAGTGCTGGCGTTTATTCTTTAATAATAACCACATCAACAGAAACAGGCAACCCAGAAACAACAACAGTAGTTGTAAATGTTCCGTCAGATACCACTTTTATTAATGAACAAATTTGTGAAAATTATTTGCCATACGCACAAAACGGTTTTAATGTTTCTACGGCAGGAGTTTATTTTTTAGACCTTGTAAATGTGAGCGGTTGCGACAGCATAGTAAAATTGGATTTGACAATAAACCCGATTTACCGCGATACCGTTTCGCCGATAATTTGCGAAGGAAATTTTTATACTTTCAACAGCGTAGATTATTACAACACAATACTTCATTCCGACACATTGCCAACAATCAACGGCTGCGACAGCATTCTTACGCTTAATTTAATGGTTAATCCTGTTATTCGCGATACCGTTTCAGAAGCAATTTGTTTTGGGAGTTCGTTCCATTTCGGCGGAAACGATTATTCTGTTGCAGGTTTCTATTCCGACACTTTGCAAACATCGCAGAACTGCGACAGCATTTCGGTGTTGATTTTAACAGTAAATCCTGTTTATAGCGACACCGCTTATATGAGAACAATTTGTGAGGGCGATAATATTACAGGTTATTCTTGCATAAGTTGCCCAGATTTTTCTACTTTGCCTGCGGGCGAATACTTTTTTACTGACACTTTGCATACTGTGAATAACTGCGACAGCCTTGTAACATTGGGCATAACAGTAAATTCTGTTTATAACGACACCGTTTATCAAACTATTTGCGAGGGCGATTTGGGAGTATTTCATTGCATTACTTGCCCCGATTTTAGCAATCTGACGGCAGGCGAATATTTTTTTACTGACACTTTGCATACTGTGAATAACTGTGATAGCCTTGTTACATTAAATTTAACGGTAAATCAAGTGTATAATGATACAGTTCGCGACACAATTTGTTATGGAGAAGATTATAATTCTTACGGTTTTAATCTTCCCAATATTCAAAATGATACTGTTCTAACTAAATATTTGCAAACAGTTTTGACTTGCGACAGCATTGTAACATTGAATTTGACTGTAAAACCGTATCTCACAAGAACTTTCAGCAAAACAATTTGCGATATTGAAAGTTACGATTTTTATGGGCAAATGCTCACTGTATCAGATACTTACATTGATACAATACCAAACATCAGCGGCTGTGACAGTATTATTACGCTAAATCTTACTGTGCGCAACTGCGACAGCATTTCTGTTGAGCCGCTCCACGAAATCTGCGCCGATGACGGCAGTTTTTTGGTAAATTTTCAAACTTCGGGCAGAATTCCAGAATGTTTTTCTGTAAATTTTCCGCAAAATGCAAAAAATGCAGGTTTTGTTGATATTGTTTGTGAAAATATAAATGGAAATTCGCTTGAAATTCCGCTTCCGAAAAATATATGCCCGAATAATTATTCAATGGAATTGATTTTTGAATATGAAAATAATCTTCAAAAAACGGCAAATGTTAATTTTACCGTTCTTTATGCAACTTCGGTAATGCAGCAAAAATGGAATGATGTTATCGCGCTCAAAAATGCGTATTACAATGGCGGTTACGAATTTTCGGCATATAGATGGTACAAAGATATGAAAGAAATTGTGGGCGAAATCCGTTCGTATATTTATCTCGGAGAGGAGGAGTTTGATTTTGTTTCCGAATACCGCGCTCTGCTCACTCGAGCCAGCGATGGCATAACGCTTTTTACCTGTCCGCTTGTGCCTGAAAAGCACACTGAAATTTCAAAATTTCCAACAATCGTAACTTCTGGCAATACTATAACAATTTATTTTACAAAAGATTTAAAAGAGGCGCGCCTTTGGACTGTTACAGGTATTTTGCTGCAAACTCAAAAAACTCTGCGCGCACCAGTAAATCAAATTAATTTACCGCAAGCATCAGGCGTTTATCTGCTTGAAATTCAATTAGATAATCAACAAAGACGAGTTTATCCTGTGGTCAGTAATTAGTAATTAGTGGTCAGTGCTTAGTGGTTAATTATCAGTTTTTAAAATTATCAAGATAATAGAAAAACAATTAAAGAAACAGAATATAAAATAAAGAGACCTGTCATTCCCGCGCAGGCGGGAATCTCATTTGTACAATGAAGTAAGGGGATTCCCGCCTGCGCGGGAATGACACCTATTTTTTTAGTTATTACCAAAATTTATTAACCGTATAAAAAGATGCAGCCAAAATTAAAATTCGGGCTGCATCTTTCATTAACCACTAACCATTGACCACTAACCACTAAGCACTAAGCACTGACCACTAACCATTGACCACTGGTTTTATTTTCCACCGTTTGTGCGACCAAAGCCAATGCGCAGGCTCAAGCAAAATGTTTTGTTCCAAACGGCGCGCGTACATTTCTGTCAGCGCGTATTGCGGTAAATCTTTGGGATTTTCGCAGAGAATTTCGGGGGCATAAACGTATTTTCCACGCGATTTTTTTTGCATATCAACATAAATCACGGCGCAGTCGAATTTTCGCGCGATTTCCTCCCAACCTGTGATAAATGTCGTTTGTTGATTTAAAAAAGTTGTCCAATAATGCACACTTTTTCTTGACGGCGACTGGTCGGCAATAAAAGCCAGCGCAAACCGCTTGTCTTGCTTGCGGTTTTCGACAATTTTTCGCAATACTCCGCGCTGCGTAACGCATTTTACTCCGAAACGCTCGCGAATTTCAAGTACAATTTTGTCAAAATTTTTATCGTGCAAATGTTGAAACAGCGTACCAACTTCGTACAAATCTTGCGGCAATTCCTGCGGAACAAAAGCGTTAAATTCCCAATTACAGCAATGTCCAAATAAAATTATAATGTCTTTCCCGCGAGAATGTAACTGTGAAAACACATCTAAATTATTGTAAGTCAGATGTTTTCGCATTTTTTTAGGACTTGCGCTCCACATAAAAAACGCCTCAATAAAAATATCGCAAAGGTGGCGGTAGAATTTTCTTTCCGTTGTCAGCAAAAATTTTTCATCTTTGTCGGGGAAAGCGTTTTTGAGATTTTCCCGCACCACTTTTACCCGATAACGAAAAATTTTATAAACCAGAAAATATACAAAATCTGATTTCAAATACAGCACCCGCAACGGCAACAACGATAATACCCG
>JAISKN010000173.1 GCA_031260925.1 Prevotellaceae bacterium
GGCATTTATATTGTTGTTATCGAAGGACAAAATATTGCAGCAAAAGTGGTTGTGAGATAGAGACACAAGACACAAGACCGTTTCGCTGCAAGATATGAGACAGGTACAACATTGAAAAAATGTTGCACTTGTTTTGTGTATTTTATCGATTAATAAATTTTTTGAAGTTCTATTAAAATAAATTTTGGTAATAACAAAAAAAACAGGTGTCATTCCCGCGCAGGCGGGTATCCCATTTGTACATTGCAGTAAGGGGATTCCCGCCTGCGCGGGAATGACACCTGTTTTTTTTGTTATTAATGCGAATCAGGGGTTGAAATGTGCCATTAGGCACTAAATATTGGTAGAAGTATGTTAAATATAACCGATAGCGTGCCGTAGAGCCTGTTCCGATGAAAATCGGAATACGCAATAGAAATAACATTTAGTGCCTAACGGCACAAAGAATGGGTGAGGAAATCATTTTTTCTACCAATATAATGTGCCTAATGGCACAAAAAACGCCAAAATATAGAATTTTAACCCCTAATTCGCATAAATAATACATTTTCTGGATTGCTTCGGAAATACCTCGCAATGACGTAAGTCGTGTCAGCAAAGGGATACGTCATTGCGAGCGAGGAACGAAGCGAAGCAATCCAGATGTATTACTAACTTTAACAATTTCAACAAAAACAGATGCAAGATTGAAAAAATCTTTCACCTGTCTTGTGTCTTGTAGCGAAGCGGTCTTATATCTTGTGTCTTTATCTCACAACCACTTTTGCTGCAATATTTTGTCCTTCGATAACAACAATATAAATGCCCGACTGCAAATTATTGATAATCATTGGCGTTTGTGCCGCTTTTTGAGAAAAAAGTTTTATTCCCAAAATATTATAAACAGAAATTGCCTCGCCGATTTCAATTCCTCGAATCTCAATACTGTTTTTGCAGGAAATAACAGTTTTCCCGCTGTTTTCCATATCGTCAAAACCTGCTGGCGCGCTGATTACAATAGTTTTTTGGAGAATATTATTGGCTCTGTTGGTTTCTGGCATTGCATTGCCGTCATTTACATAAGCATCAACGGTATGGTTGCCGCTTGCGCCTGCGAGCCAGTAATTTACGCCGCTGTCGCCGCCGTTTGCCGTGAGTTGAACGGTTGCGCCTGCTGCTAACCCGCCGTAGTGAGTGTCGCTCCAAGTAAATGTGTTGCTGTTGGCAAGGTAATTAACCGCGCCGTCAATTCTGAAAAGCACGCCGAGTTTCAAGTTATTTGGCGCAGGTTGTCCGCCGATATTTTTCACTGTCGCCGTAAAAACAACTTGGTCGTTGGGCTGCGGGTTTGCGGGTGTCCAACTGATGTCAGTAACAATCAAATCAAAAGGCTCTTCGGGCGTAACCTGATTTACGGTAACGGTGCAGGTTGCCGTTTTGTTGCCGTCTGCTGTGGTAACGCGCACTTGCGCCGCGCCTGCTGCCGCGCCTGTAACAACTGCGCCGTTGAGCGAAATTTTATCATTTCCACTCACAATTTCGTAAGAAACTGCTTGATTTGTAGCATTTGACGGCGAAATCACAGGCGAAAGCGTTGCATTCGCACCGACATTTACCGAAATATTTGCCAAAGCAACGCCTGTAACTGCAACATTTGTTTCTTGCTCGCAAACGGCACAGCCAGAGGTTTTTTCAGTCCAGCCAGAGCCTACAAAATTTGAGCCTTCAATATTTGAATAAGTAATATCGCAATGTTGAACGTTGTTTAAAGTCGGATTATCTACAAAGCGAACGCCAGCCGCCGTTCCCCAACCATTAGCATTAGCACCGTGCAGATTTGCTCCATTTATCGTAATGCTCTCAAACGACACATTGCTGATTTGTCCGCCGCCCTGTTTTCTTATAAACAACGCATCTGCTTTTGAATTTGTAATATTAATGCAGGAAAATTTTATATTTTTTACATTATTGCAACCAGTTGCAGAGGTAATATCAACGGCTGGGTCTGGATTATTATATGTGTTAAATCTTGTGCCGCAGCCGATTACGTCAATTTCTGAAAATTCGTTTTGCGCGCCATCTGCAAAACAGGCTCCGCCAAATATTCCATTGGTGCGAATGCCAACCTCCCAATTATCTTTCACCACAATCTTTTGCCATTTGTTGCCATAGCCGCCGTACAATGAACAAGACGCTGCCCGCCAACAAAATTCTGCGGTGTTATATCTGAAAGTGTTGTTGTAACATTGTTGATTGTTCGCAGGCCAGACCGCCATATCGTCATCGCCGT
Organism: Prevotellaceae bacterium; assembly: GCA_031260925.1. Classification (GTDB taxonomy): domain Bacteria; phylum Bacteroidota; class Bacteroidia; order Bacteroidales; family Paludibacteraceae; genus F0058. The sequence continues at coordinate 2,270 of JAISKN010000173.1, forward strand.
TGTTGCGGAAATCGCAAAATTCGGCTAAATTATTGTTTGCGCCTTTGCAAAAATTTATTCCGTCAGCGTAATTATTTCTGAAACGGCAATGTCTGAAAGTTACGTTTGCCGCCTCATTTGCCTGCTCTGAGCCATATTTTCCCAACCAAACGCCGCATTCAAAATGGACTATCCACACGTTTTCAACGGTTGCGTTGGTTGTCGTTCCCCAAATACCTTTGTAGGCATTATTTCGGGAATTATTGTCAGTTGTCAGATACAAATCTTTCAAGTCCAAGCCGCTGCTTGCTGCCCAATGAACGCCGCCATTATTTGAAGATAACTGTGTAAAATTAATTTGTGAATACCACATTCCCGCACCGACTAATTTCGTATTGCTTGAGCCAATATTGAGAGAACTGCCGACATTGTGAGTGCCTTCGGGAATAAAAATCGTTTTACCGCCATTGCCATTAATAAAACTTTGCAAGCCGTCTCCGCCGCCGAAAGTTGCATTTGCGCCTTGCTGTGCTGGCGTTTTTGGCTCTGGCACATTCTCAACTTCTATAAAATCTATCCATAAATCGTTGCTTTGCGAAACAAGTTTTACCGTTGTGCCGCTTGGGTAATTTTGGTCAATTCTGCAACGAGCCTCATCAAAACGCATACGAAAATTCGTGTTTGTAATGCCGCCGTTATTTGAATTACCGTTATTTTTCAAATCTTCCCAACTGTATTTTGTGTTCAGGGTTAAAGTTGCCTTTAACTCTCCGCCGACATAAACCTGAACATTTGCATTCAAATTTTGCGTGTGGCTTGTAACGCCAGCAATCGAGTAGCGAATAACGATGCCCAAACGGTTGAAATTGCCCGCAACATTCCATTCTGCCGAGCCGCCGTTTTTGAGATTAACGGCTTTTCTGTCCGATGCCTCAAAGGCGATGTCCGCCTGATTGTAGGTTGTCGGCGAAACGGTGTAACTGCCCGCCAAAGTCCCCAAATCTGCCTCGTATCTTGTGTAGGGCGCGTTATAATAGCCGCGTTGCTGTGCAAAAACGCAGCCAGAAATCATTGTAAAAAAGGCAATAAATGCAATGTGTGATTTTTTCATCAGTTTAAAATTTAATTTTATAGAAATGCAAAGTTACTAAAAAACAATATTGATTATCAATAATTTATATTTAATATGAAAAATAATCATACTTATTAAAGTGAAAATAATATTTTAATAATTGATTTTCAATTAATTGTAAATTATAAATTGTAAATTGTAAATTGAGAAAAAACAATGTGCGGTTTTGTAAAACGACACGAACTTTGTCTGTTTTTCTTTGTATTCTTTGTGGTCAGGAAATATTAAACCACAAAGGACACAAAGCATTTTTAGTTTTTAACTTTTAACTTTTAGTTTTTCAGTTATTTTTATTACTTTTGCACCTTAATTATTTACAAAATAATAAATGCCCATTAAAAAATCTTTAATATTCATATTGTTTTGTTTGTCATTGGTTTCGTGCAGTCTGACAAAATATGTTCCGCAGGGCGAAACGCTGTTAAACCGCACAAAAATCAAAAAAGACATACCTGATATTTCCGCAAGCGAACTCAACAGTTACATTTTGCAGAAACCAAACAGTTTTGCGTTGAGTTTTATGCGGACAAGGCTTGCAACATATTCGCTTTCGGGCAGCGACACAACAAAATGGATTAACCGTACTTTGCGCAAAATCGGCGAAGAGCCTGTAATTTTTGACGAAAATTCCACCGAACGCACACAAAATCTTTTAAATCAGGCTATTGTAAATAAAGGCTATTTGAATGCGGAGGTATCTACAAATATTTCTACCAAAAAGAAAAAAACCAATGTAACATACCAAATTGTAGGCGGCGAGCCGTATAAAATTGAAAATTTTGAGGTTGTGGTTGATTATGACACGATAAACAAATTTTTGCAACGATTTTACCAAAACGGCGCGCTGAAAGGAGAACTTTTTGATGTAGATTTGCTCAATGCTGAACGCGCACGGGCAACGCAGGCTTTGCGGAGAAGCGGCTATTACAACGTGCAGAAAGAGATGTTTGCCTACACCGCAGACACAACGGAAACGCAGTATAAAGTTGATGTAAAAATGGTGTTGCAGCCTCAATATGCGGTAGATTCTGTCGCTAAAGTTATTTTTAGAAAGAAAAAAATTGATAGAGTTACGATTTATTGCTACACAGACACAAAAATACAAGACGAAAATTATTTGAGTGATTTAGATACGGTTTTTTATAAAAATTACCGAATTATTTATAATCAAAAAAAGCATATTTTTACGCCAAAAATTCTCGCCACAAAAACTGTTTTAGCCGAAGGACAGACTTATAATGAATTTTTGGTTAGCCGCACAAACTCCAACCTTGCATCACTTTCGGCGATAAAATATGTCAATATCTCCTTTACTGAAAAAGATGACGATTTGCTTGACTGCAATATTTATGTGTCGCCGTCAGACAGATTTGGCTATTCCGTTGAAGTCGAAGGCACTACTGCAATGGGAGCGGATATAGGCGCGGGCGTAAAAGTGGGCTATTCCGACAAAAACGTTTTTAAAGGGGCAGAAATATTTAAACTCGGTGCAAATGTTGCCTACGAAGCAATTTTTATGCGGAGTGCTGACGAAAAAACAACGATTGATAACGCCTATATTGTAGGCGGAGAGGCAAGTTTAACCATTCCGCAAATTTTAATACCGTTTCTTAAAGAAAATGCGCGCAAACGCTACGGCGGAACAACAATTTTTTCGCTAAATTATTCTTATCAAGACCGCCCTGAACAGTTTAAGAGGCATATTGCCAATGGATTTATGAAATATAACTGGCAAACTCGAAACTCAAATTTTTCATTCAGTTTGATAGATTTAAGTTATGTTAATGTGCCGTGGATGAGTGAAGATTTTACTAATAGAATTGAAAATAAATACACAAAATACAGTTTTGAAAACCACTTTACTACCAAAATGAGTTTTGGTTTTTCGACAAGTAACCAGCGCGCAAACCTAAAACATCAAAGTTTTTATACTTTACGCACAAATTTTAGCGTTGCCGGAAATTTGTTTTATGGATTGAGTGCGCTCACAAAACAAGAAAAAGACAGTGTAGGCAGATACCAAATTTTCAATACGCCCTATTCTCAATTTATAAAGGGAGAAATTGATTTTTCGTATAATCAATTTATTACGGAAAAATTGCGTTTTGTATTTCATACGGCATTGGGAATTGGTTTGCCCTACGGCAATTCTAATATTATGCCTTTTGAAGAAAGATTTATTCCGAACAATAGAGGTTGGCATCCGCGCACTTTGGGACCGGGAACATATAGCAGCGACAGCACAGAATATTTGGAACGTTCTGGCGATATAAAAATCGAGTTTAACGCAGAATTTAGGTTTAAACTTTTTTGGGTACTCGAAGGCGCGGCGTTTGTTGATTTAGGAAATATTTGGACAATAAAACCTTACGGTAGCCAAACAGGCGGAGTTTTTTCGTTCAAAAACGGTCAGTTTTTAGAGCAGTTCGGGTGCAGTTACGGAATTGGTCTTCGTGCCGATTTTTCGTTTTTTATACTACGTTTCGATTTAGGCATAAAACTTTTCGACCCAAAATATGAAGGCGCAAAGCGTTGGCGCGGTCCTAAATATTCAGACGGCTGGCGGGAAGATTGTTATTTAAGTTTTGGAATAGGCTACCCATTCTAATTTTTAGAATCACAGGTTGCATTCCTACGGAATGCACTGAAAATGTGATACTTAATTTCTACCGAGCGATTCATTCCTACGGAATGATGTTTCATTTGCACCGCAATCCGTTAGGATTGCATCGCTTGGTAGAAAAAACACAAATATAGACCTGCATTCCGTAGGAATGCACCCTTAAAAAACATTTCAACTCCTAATTCGCATAATTAGTAAATAAATATAGATATTATGTTATTTAAGTATCTTTTTATGGATTGCTTCGGAAATACCTCGCAATGACGGAAGTCGCAAAAATAACCCTGCTAAAGTGGGGTTGTTTTGTGTTTTTATAATGTATAGTTTTGCAACCGAATAATTTTTGTGTTAAAAATGAATAAAAATCAAAAAAATATTACCCAAATGTTTGGCAAAA
>JAISKN010000182.1 GCA_031260925.1 Prevotellaceae bacterium
CCATAAAAAATTACTTAAATAACGTAATATCTATATTTAGTTACTAATTCCGAATTTATTTATTAGTGGCAAAAAATTTTATAAACAAATGAAAAAATACCTCACAATCTCATTTTTCCTGATTTGCGCTCTATTTTCCAATGCGCAAAAAACAAATCAAAACCTCGACCGCCCAAAACTTGTTGTCGGCATTGTGGTTGACCAAATGCGGTGGGACTATCTTTACCGTTTCTATGAACGTTACGGCGATGACGGTTTCAAACGGCTGCTTTCAGACGGTTTTTCGTGCGAAAACACGATGCTGAACTACATTCCAACCTACACTGCAATCGGACATTCGAGCATTTATACAGGCTCTGTGCCGAGCATTCACGGCATTGCAGGCAACGATTTTATTCGCCAATCAACAGGCAAATGGGTTTATTGTTCGCAAGACGACAGCGCGGCAGCGGTGGGAATACCCGACTGCAAAGCGGGCAAAATGTCGCCCAAAAACCTGCAAACGACCACCATTACAGACGAGTTGAAGTTGGCGACAAATTTCCGCTCGAAAGTGGTCGGCGTGGCGATTAAAGACAGAGGCAGCATTTTGCCCGCAGGACACGCCGCAGACGCTGCCTATTGGTACAATGGCGAAAGCGGAAAATGGATTACCTCCACTTTTTACAGAAATAATCTGCCCGAATGGCTGCAAAAATTTAATGCGCAGGAGTTTCCGTCAAAAAAATATCTGAAAAACGATTGGAACACGCTTTATCCGCTCGAAACCTACGTTCAGAGTGCCGACAGCATAAAATACGAGAAAAAATTTAACGGACAGAAAACGCCTTTTCCTGTAAAACTTGCGAATTTGTCTAAAAAAGAAAAGAACAATTTGATTGCGCTCACTCCTTTCGGCAACACAATGACGCTTGATGTGGCAAAGTTAGCCCTTGAAAATGAGCAACTTGGCGCAGACGAGATAACCGATTTTCTCGCTATTTCGCTCTCTTCTACCGACTATATCGGACACGATTTCGGCATAAATTCACCGAAAATTGAGGACTGCTATCTGCGTTTGGACAGAGATTTGGCTGATTTTCTAAAATTTTTAGACGAAAAAATCGGCGAAGGCAACTACACGCTTTTTCTCTCTGCCGACCACGCCTGCGCCCACAACGCAGAATTTTTGCAAGACCATAATATTCCAGCAGGCATTTTCAACGACAGCGCAATTCTGAGCAATCTCAATATTTATCTTAAAAATATTTACCAAAAAGACAGTATTGTAAGCACTTTGAACAACTATCAGGTAAATTTCGATTATAAAATTATAAAAGAAATTCCGCACGAGGAATTAATAAAAAACTGCATTGAATTTTTGGAAAAAGAGAACTCAATTCAATATGTTGTTGAACAAAAAAACGCAACTCAATCGTCTGTGCCGCAAGCAGTTAAAGAGCGCATTATCAACGGCTACAACCGCGAATTTTCGGGTGAAATTCAGATTATCGTCAAGCCCGCCTACTACCACGACAAAAAAACTGAGGGCTGCACGCACGGCACTTGGAACGCGCACGACTCGCATATTCCGCTGCTGTTTTTCGGCAAAAATATTCCCGCAGGCAGCACCAACCGCGAGGTTTATATGACCGATATTGCGCCGACATTGGCAGCGTTATTGAAAATTCAAATGCCAAACGGCTGCATTGGCAAACCGATTGAAGAAATCTTTGACGATAATAAATAAAATCACAATATAATTTTTTCCACGAACACACAATTTTTTTAATAAATATTGTATAAAAATGAAGTAATCTGTCATTCCCGCGCAGGCGGGAATCCCATTTGTACATTGTAGTAAGGGGATTCCCGCCTGCGCGGGAATGACACATATTTTTGTATTTTTATTCGTGTATTTGTGGCAAATAAAACAATTTTTTATATCTTTGCGCAAAATTTTAAAACTATGAACGATTTAAAATTCAAACATTCAATTCCTGTGCAACTGCGTTTTAATGATGCAGATTCGCTTGGACACATTAATAATACTGTCTATTTTTCGTTTTACGATTTGGGCAAGGGCGAATATTTTAAGGCGGTGAAAGGTGATTTTTCGCCGCAAGAGGTTGATATTGTGATAGTTCACGCCGAAGTTGATTTTCTTGCACCCGTTTTTCTGTCAGACGAAATCGAGGTGCAGACCACAATTTCCGAAATCGGCAACAAAAGTTTCACGCTCTATCAGCAGATTTTCGACACCAAAACCAAAACTGTAAAATGCGTCTGCAAAACCGTTATGGTAGGTTTCGACCAAAAAACGCAGACCTCAAAGCCAATTTCTGACGAATGGCGGCAGGCAATTTCTGCTTTTGAAGGAAAAAAAATGTAAAATATAGAATATTTTTTGTACTTTTACAGTGTAATTATTAATAATATTTGGGTTATAAGAAAATATGTTTGATATTAGCAACATAAAAATCACTCCGCAAATGCTAACGCAAATAGCGGAATTGGACGAGTTCAAGGGTGCTTGGAACTCGTTTGCCCGTTTGCGCCCCGAACAACTTAAAACGCTCAAAAAAATATCGACTATCGAATCAATCGGCTCGTCAAACCGTATCGAAGGCAACAAATTAACCGATGCCGAAGTGGAAGAATTACTTTCACATATCAATAAAAAAACGTTCAAGTCGCGCGATGAGGAAGAAGTTGCAGGTTATGCCGAACTGATGAATACGATTTTTGACGATTTTTCGGTAATTCCGCTTTCGGAGAACTACATTAAACATTTGCATAAAATTTTGTTGCAATTTGTTGGCAAAGACGAGCGGCATCGCGGTGAATACAAGAAAGTTTCAAATTCTGTGGCTGCTTTTGATGCTGACGGCAAAGAAATCGGCATTGTGTTTGAAACCGCCTCGCCTTTTGACGCGCCTCGCCTTATGGAAGAACTCGCCGAATGGACACGCAAAAATCTTGACGACACATTCTATCACCCGCTTATTGTAATCGGCGTTTTTATCGTGCATTTTCTCTCAATTCACCCTTTTCAAGACGGCAACGGACGGCTTTCGCGGGCATTGACAACAATGCTTTTGCTCAAAAAAAACTATGCTTATGTGCCTTACAGTTCCATTGAGTCGATTATTGAGCAAAGCAAAGAGGGTTACTATCGCGCCTTGCGCCGTACTCAAAAAACAATTTGGACTCAAGATGTTGATTATGAGCCGTGGCTGTCGTTTTTTCTTACTGTTTTGCAAAAACAAAAGAAAATTTTGGAAGAAAAAGTTGCCAAAAGGAATGCGTTAATTCAAAAAAGAAAAGAAAAAACTACACAGAAAAACCAAAAAAGTTCGGGCAATGTTACTGAAAATGTTACTGAAACTACACAGAAAACTGTGGGAAAAACTGTGGGAAAAACTGTGGGAAAAACTGTGGAGAAAATTTTAGAATTAGTAAAAAAGAATCCCAAAATCACTCAGCCTGACTTAGCAGAAAAAACAGGATTGTCCCAAAGAGGTATTGAATGGAATATTCAGCAACTCAAAGCCCAAAACATTATTCGCCGTGAAGGTTCTAACAAAGGCGGTTATTGGGTAGTAATTAATAAGTAATTTTTTGGGGTTAATGGAAAAGAAAAAGAGGCTTAAAAGCCTCTTTTCTTTGTGGGCGTTGAGGGATTCGAACCCCCGACCCTCTGCTTGTAAGAAATTTTGAAAGTGCTGATATACAATTATTTTTGAAAGTCGTGTAAGTTTTTTGTAACTTTTTATAAAATCCAAATCTATTTTATCAGTAGTTTAATTATCTCCTCAGGACTGTTAATTTCCACTTTTGAACTGCTGTATAATGGGTCATTCTGACTGAAAACAATGAAATCTGTTCGGCTAAAATCTTGCACAGAAAGCAGAAAATAACCATCTATTACAGCAGTTTTTTCGACAATAACGCTTACTGCTAAAACAGTTTCAAATCTGCGAATTTGTTCGTCAATTACAAAGCACCATTTATTATCGCCGCCAATAGCAAAGACAATAGGCAAATCTTGTGTTAGAGATTCTGCATAAGATACATCTACGCCTTTAGATAAAAGCCATTGAAAAATATCATTTAGAAGGTTTTTTCTTACATTTTTAATTGCATTACGCATTTTTTGCTCGTAGTTAACCATAATGTTAATAATTTATTTGATTTTTTCAATTAGATTTGCTATTTGTTTGTGGAGTTCGGTTATTTGAGCATCTTTGCGCTCATTAATTTTAAAGGTTTCTGATGTTAATTTTTTTATGTGTAAATCATTGTCTTTTAGCAGTTCGTCTTTTTCTGCTAATATTTTATCCTTTTTTACCATTGCATCGCTGCCGTCTTTTATTATCTGGTCTTTTTCTTTGAGGGCAATATCGAGTTCGCGGATTATTCGCTCTTTTTCTTCAATTAATCCATCTTGATGATGATTCTCACTGTTTATTTTTATATCTTTTCCGACCACATTACCATTAATTTGCGAACTATGCTGCAAATTTGAATTTGATTGAACACTTTTTTCGTCAGATTTTAACATATTTCCAACACCTGTTAATAGCCAATTTGCATCAATATTTGGCATTTTTGTGATAATTTTTTCTAAACTATCAAAAGATGGCTTATTCATTTTATTCGCAACAATATTATTTAAAGTTGTATGCGAAACTCCTAAAAAACGACTAAATTTTGCAACATTTGCGTTAAAATTTACATTTAAAATATAATTTATACGCTCATTTATTGTTTCCATAATATTATATTTAATTGATTATTAATAATTTATTATTTAAAACAATTCTAAATTAACGTAAATGTTGCACAAGTGAAATATTTGTGTTAATTTTGCAGCGTTATTTACAAACAAATAACAGCAGAGTAAAAAAATATTGTTCGACTTTACGCCGAAAATTCGTGGTTGATAATAAAGCACAAAGATAAATAATATTTTGAAACTCTGCAAACTCAAAAATTTTAGGTGGGACTAAATAAAAAATTTACTTAATCAGTAAAAAAATATTCATTCATAAGAATCCCACCTCTGAAGAATGAATATTTTTTTACTTTTTTATCAATTATATCAACATTTCCTTAAACTGTTTCGTTGTACTCATTAAAATTTCGGCAGGTCCCGTTTTATCCAGTACCCAAAAAATCAACCGCATCATATTAAAATTACCAAAACTCCAAAAATGTTTGTCCTGATTTTTAACAAGTTGTCCAAGATTTTTTGTTAATAATTCGTTTTCTGCTGAAAAATAGAGAGAAGCCCCCGAAGTGTTTAACGCTTCGGGCTGCTTCTTGTTATCAGTTGCCACTGATAGCGTTTTGTCTATTTTGGAAAAATTAACAAGCACCATTATTTTTTTTCAGCGATTTCAAATTCGATTTTCAGTTTCAAATCTTTGAACTCGACAAGTTTTTTTTCAATTTCTACGCGCTTTGGACACATAGGCATCGGGTTGGGCTTTTCAAGTTTTTTTTCTGATTGAAATTCGAGTTTATTCTCGTTTTTAGAGATTTTGATGCGCAAAGTCTCTTTCATTTTTTGCAACTTTTTAAGCGGCAAAGTTTTTAAATCAATTTCGATTTTTTTACCCGCAGCGGCATTTTTTTTTTTGTTTTCCGCAATAATTTTTTCAGGGTCGAATGGCTCTGTAAAAAATTCTTCGGCAGGTAAATTTCCGTCAGCCTTGAATGCTTCAAAAATTTGCCAAAGCGTTTCCATTCTTAGACTTACGGCATCAATAACATTTGCAATACGTTTGCGTTCTTTGATTTCAGGTTCTGTATTGCCTTCTCCAACTTTTTTTAAACTGTTATGGAAAATGCTGCGCTGCGTGTACAAATTATAGTATTCCGTCAAAACTTTTTTTATTTCAGCCGGATACTCTTTTGCCAACTCTTGTTCCATATTTGACACAAAAGTTAGGTGTTTGTTGTCTGCATCGGTTTCGGTGCCAGATGGTTCGTCCTGATGAATTACATTGTTTGGATTGCGTAAAAAGCGCAAAAACAGTCTTATTTCATTCACTACTTTAAGCGCAATATCACGGCGTTGAATGTTTTTTTCAAACATTGCAATTACATTTGGCTTGTAATTTGCCTCTTTTAGAATAGACATTCCAACGGGAACGCTTTTCTCTTTTGAATTTAAGAATTTTACGGCTCTGTCGTATAATTCATTTCTTTTTTCTTTATTCATTTTTTTTAAATTTTGATTAATAATTAAAGAGTTACAAAATTCGTACTTTTTTCAGTATCATAAAAGGACAAAAAAATAACAGACTTTTAAAGTCTGTTATTTTTTTTAATATGGAACAATTATTCTTGTTCTTGGAGCAAGTCTTCCACATCTCCTTCATAAACATACGCTCCTTTTGAGCGGTATGTGAATTGAACAGATGCTTGGTTTCTGTCCGAAGCCGTTGTGCCTGTAACGTTTCCATCACCGCCAGCAACGAAAGTACAACCGCGTTTTTTATTACCCATAAGGTAATATGTACCGTTTTCGTCTTCAACAATGAAAAACATTTTACGCCCTGCCGCTGCATTTTGAAAGCCTAAAATCGTTTTATTGATTTTTGCTTTCACAATATTAAGCGTAGAAACAAAACTTGTGCTATCAACATCGCCTTGCGGAACGATTGAAAAGTTGCCCAAATCTTCTGTGAAGTCAATTTTGAAAGCGCGCGTGCTTGCTTTCATAACAACATCTCCAACCAATGCGCCTGCCTGTTCCAAAGTCATAGGCGTTACAGTTTCGCCTGCTACTGCTGGTTTTGGTTCGTCTGGCCACGTTGCTACATCTTCGTGATAACCGTAAAAGTAATATTGCAGAGTGTCATAAGACGGCAGAGGTGGATTTTTTCTAAAAAAAAACGTAACACGTTTCTAAAAATACAACTTTTCCAAAGTTTTAAAACTTTGGAAAAGTTAAATATTTGTTCGTGCAGTTCGCACGGTTCGTGGTTAATTATTATTCAGGCACGAGATGCAATCCCGCGCCAGCAAAAGGTTCGTGGTTAATTTATCTTACCGCAAATATTGCAAATTTGCGCAGCAAATCGTAAATCGTAAATCAAAAATCGTAAATTCTTAGTATTTTCTGTTAAAAATTTCGCTGTAAATAAATGCTTTTTGCCAGTCAGCAGCATTATTTAGTTGCAAATCTATTTGATTACCAGAGTTTTGAGAAGTTTCTACGTGGTTGTAATTGTGTTTTTCGAGGGCGAAACCGTCATTCATTACAGGAACGGCAAATTGCGGTTTTGGCTGCACAACAGGCTGTTTTACAACAGGTTGAGCCACAACAACAGGTTTTGGCTGCGGCTGTTGCGGCACTTCTACAAGTTCGCGGAAAATATCTTCCAAACTTCTTTTTGCAGTCTGCTGCGGTTTCGGTTGAGACGGCGCACCGACAGTTTCTTTCTTTTTTGAGATAGATTTTACAATGCTCGAAATAATCGAAATAACGATTATTGCTACATAAATTATTATATCTGCACCTGCTTTCATAATTTTAAATTTTCTGCAAAGTTAGCCATTTGTTACCAAATTGCAAAATAGAAAATAACAAATTTTTCTCAAATTCTATTTTGTTGATTTTCAAGCGTTTAAAAATTTGTTATATAGAAGTTAATTATTTTTTTTAAAATAAAGACTTAAATAAGCCTAAAAAGTTAGGTGTCATTGCGGGTTTGACCCGCAACCGATTGAAATATAGCACATTAGCGATTGCGGGTTGTCATTCTGAACTTGATTCAGAACCGCAATGACACGAGAATTTTATTTTTATCGTCAATTTACAACGTATTATTTTTGAAATAAAAAATAATAAAAGACAGATGCAATATTTTTCTACTTTGCACCTATCTTTCATCTTTCATCTTTTATCTTTCTATTTTATCAAATTTGAATACAGATAACGCTTAATGCTTTTCTTTGGCGTTTTTTCAAATTCATTCGGGTAGAGTTGAATTGCGATGACATTTTCATAAGAGGCAACAATTTTATTCAGGTTTTGACGGTTGCTCTCCATAATTATTTGCAGGTCGTCATCAGAAATTTTTGCCTCGTCAATCGCCTCATAATCAGGGCAAACCAACGCCACAAGTTTATTTTGAGCGTTCTCAATCACCAAACTTTCATTCACAAAAGGCATATTATTTAGTTTCGCCTCAATTTCTTCGGGGTAAATATTTTGCCCACTGCCGCTCAAAAGCATTGTTTTATTGCGCCCGCGAATAAAAATATTGTTGTCTTGGTCAATCGTTCCCATATCGCCAGTGCGCAGCCAGCCGTCTTCGGACAAAACCTGCGCAGTCGCCTCCTCGTTTTTGTAGTAGCCGAGCATAACGTGTTCGCCGCGAACAAGAATTTCACCCGCTTTTTTGTATGGGTCATCGGAGTCAATTTTTACCTCCATTCCTGGCTGAATTTGACCAACTGAAAAAGGCACATATTCGTCCCAGCGCGCATACGCAATAATCGGCGCACATTCGGTCATACCATAACCGACTGTGTAATGAAATCCTATTTTGTGGAAAAACTCCTCAACTTCGGGGTTTAGAGCCGCGCCGCCGATAATTACCTGCGAAAATTCATCGCCAAACGCAGCATTAATTTTTTTGCGTATTGTTGAATAAATTGTACCTTCAACCAACGGCAAACTCAATGCCCAACGCATAGAACGGCTGTTCAACATCGGTTGAATCTGCTTTTTATAAATTTTTTCAATAATCAAAGGAACAGATATAACGGTGGCAGGGCGAATTTCCGAAAATGCTTTTAAAAGAATTTTTGGAGCGGGCATTTTACCCAAAAAAGTAGTGTGCGAGCCAACGCAAAACGCTGTCAGAAAGTCGTAGGCGCAGCCGTAGGCGTGTGCCAGAGGCAGAAACGCCAACATTCTGCAGCCCTTATACAAAAGTTTTGTCCTGATGCCGAAAACCACATTGCCCACGAGCGCGTTGTGAGGTATCATTACGCCTTTGCTAAAACCTGTTGTGCCTGAGGTGTAACTGATGCACGCAAGTTCGGTATTCGGAATTGTGGGATAAAGCACATTTGCGGGCAAATAGCCGTCTGGGTACTGCTTTGCAAAAAGTTCGGGCAACGCTTTGTTCGCTTTTTGAATTGCCTCGCCGTCTTTTTGGTGCAGGCAGCGGAAATCGTTGAGTGAAAAAACGGCGCGCACTTCTGATATTTTTTCCTCTTCGAGCGTTTCCCAAAGGTGGTCAGACACAAAAAGCAACTGCGAATCGGAGTGATTAATAATGTGTTGCACATCATTCGGGTTGAAGTCCTGCAAAATCGGCACAATTACCGCGCCATAAGTTACCGCAGCAACATACACCGTACACCAGTTTATGCCGTTTTTTCCAACAAGCGAAATTTTCGCGCCTTTTTCGAGGCGAATTGTGTCAAAAAGCAGGTGCAGCCGTGCAACTTGCTCGCCGACTTCGCCGTAAGTCATTGTTGTTTGTTCGTTGTAATCTGTCCAAGCAGGCAGTTCCCAGTTGTTTTTTATGCTGCTCTCAAACAGCCGAACAAGGTTTTCAGTAATCATAAATTTTTTTTAGTATTAATATTTTAGTATCAAGTATTGAGTATCAGGTATTGAGTAGCAAGTTTTTTGACTTGATACTCAAATACTTGCTACTTGCTACTCAAAAAACGGCTGCAAAATTACACATTTTTTTTGAAACTGTGCAATTTTTCTGCACATATTTTTTGATTTTGTGCATTTTTCTATTTTTTATAAAAAATTTGCAAGAAAATTTTATTATTAAAATATTGATTTACAATATATTATGTAAAAAATTAAAATATTGCAAATTTTTTTGTAAAAAATCATAAAAAAAATTTGGTCAGAATAAAAAAAAGTATTACCTTTGCACCACTTTTCTGAAAGGAAAAATCGGGCGTTTAGCTCAGCTGGTTCAGAGCATCTGCCTTACAAGCAGAGGGTCGGGGGTTCGAATCCCTCAACGCCCACAGTTGATAAACAAAGGGAAATGTTGATATACAAACAAGTATATCGGCATTTCCTTTTTTTATTTTGGTTAAAATAATTAAATAATTTATCTATTTTATATTAAAAAACTTACAAATAACTTACAAATTATTATGGCAACTTTCAAAGTAGTTTCGCGGACAGCGAAAGAATATAACACAGTTTATATTCGCATTATTCACAAATCAGCAAGTGAGTACATTCGCACGGAATTAACTGTGCATAAATCGGGGATTGATAAAAAAAAGGAAGTCAAGGACTTTTTCATTATCTCACAATGCTCGACCCGCATTAAAGATTATGTGCTAAAACTTAACACTATCAACAGTGAGCCGATGACAATACGAGAAATCAAAAATTTTCTTGTAGAAAAAAATGATGGAGTTTCATTTACCGATTATGCAAGAAAATTTATCGGCGAACTCAGCAGTGAATCACGTCATAAAGCCGTTGAGCGTTACAAGACTGCTCTTAATTCACTGAAAAAGCATTATAAAAGAGAAAATATTATGTTTTCTGAAATAACTTCAAACGATTTGCGTGATTGGATTAAATCGCTCAGCAAAACTGCGCGGGCGAAAGCGCAATATCCTATTTGCATAAAAAAAATATTTGACGAGGGCTGCAATCAATATAATGATTATGACAGAAATATTATCCGTATTACCAATCAGCCGTTCCGTGCGGTAAAAATTCCGCAGTCTGACCCGCCAAAGAAACGATTTGCAGATGTGGAATTAGTACGCAAAATTTTTGAAATAGAGCCGCAAAATAGCCGTGAAGAGTTGGCGGCAGATGTCTGTAAAATGGTGATTTATTTGGCAGGAATGAATTTGATTGACCTCTATAATATTGAAAAACAGGAGTTTAAGAACGGCAAATTTTGCTATAATAGAACAAAAGAGGAAACGCAGCGCAAAGATAAAGCATATTTTGAAATCAAAGTGCCGGGCGAAATTTTGCCGTTGATTGAAAAATACAACGGCAAAAAGCACTTGTTTTCGTTCCGTGATAATTATTCAAATAATGAAAATTTCAGACGTGCCGTTACTATTGGCTTAAAATCTATCTGTCGCCGCGCCGAAGTTACGGAAATCAGTTATTATTGGCTGCGGCACACTTGGGCGACCGTAGCGCGTAATAAATGCGGTTTCAGTGAAGCCGATGTTGCTTTTGGCTTAAATCACGCCAGCGCGCACAAAGCAACTGAATTTTACATTGAAAAAGATTTTTCGCCGGTTGATGTGATGAATGAAAAGGTTTTGAAATATATTTTTAATTTTTGATTTTATAAAATGTCCCGATATCGGTAGCAAGTTTGCGGAACGCCATAGAAACGCCTGTAATGGAAGCCAAAAACGCGGTTGTCATACCAAAGTATTTATTGAAACCATTTGCCAAATTAGAGAATGTGCCTTTTGCTTTTTCTCCAAAAGAGGCACTTGCAGCACTCATTTTACTGTATTGAGCCGTGATTTTCTTTTGATATTCAATATGTTCAATTTGGTAAGCCTTGAGTTTGCCGATTTTTTCTGATTGAGCAACATACTCTTTTGAACCGACAACCATTTTTGCCTGTTTTGTTGATAAAATAGTAGTTATGAACGTCATCGGTGCATCTTACAATAGATTTTTTAAGCAAAGTATAGTTTGCGGAATCTTTGAAATGTGGAAAATCATCAATGTTTTTCTCCAACCATAAAAGCAGATTATCAAGAGCATTAAAGCCTTTTTCCTTAAAGCCGGCTTTTAGTTCCTGTTCCTGATATTTGTAAGGTGTTTTCATTGAATCGGACTCTGTACGGTTGATGCCGTTGTTTCCGATAAAAAGCGAAATTTCGGTATAGTCATACCAATAAGCGAGCAGCGCGTTGGCGCGTTGTGCGAGCAGCACAAATTTTTTCTGCTTTTCTTCCGATGACTCTTCCGTTCCCGATGGCGCGGGGTCTGACGGCTGCAATGTTACCAGATTTTGATAATAATTTATCAAATCTTCGGTTAGTTCTTCGCCCAGCAATGGAGCAATAAACAACTCAAAAGCATTTTTGAGCGGCGCGTACATTTTTTCAAATGTGATAGATGACGAAACTCTTATATGTTTGTTCAACTCCTGCCCATCGTTCCAGCGTTCTTTTGAAAATATCATAATGATTAATTTTTTACGCAAAGTTAGCCCAAAACAGCATTATAAAAAAGGACAAAAAAACGCAACAGACTTTGAAAATCTGTTGCGTTTAATTATTGAACAACTGCGATATTATCTCTGTTTTGTATAGACTATCCAACACAAAGCCCCGTTCATAAGTTGTATTCCAAAGCCGATTTCATTCATTGCCGCTGTTAAATCAGCCTTTGAAATATCTGCCATTTCAGACATTTCATTGATAATTTCGAGTGTAGTACGAAATTCCATTTTTTCATTGTCGCCTGTCGGCTCGTATAAACAAGCCAGCATTTTACCGATAAATTCTTTATTGGTTGGCTGCTCTTGATGTTTTTTGTCTGTGTCTGTCATAGTATGTCTCCTTCATTATCTAAAATCATTAACTCTAATTCTGTTTTGATGTACATAATAGCATCTAACAAAGTTTTATTTACTGCTAATGACTCGTTATTGGCATCTTCTAAAATTTTTATGGAAATTAAATCCTGTAATTTTGAAAGTTTTATTACTGCTTCATTTGGAAAATGCCCTGACGATTGTCCCATATACCATCTTTCAAGAGTTTCAGCCATTTTGTCGGTAATAACTATACCATTGATTACTGTTTTCATTTTGCACCTCCTTTATATAAAAATGCGCCTCCCTTTTCAAAGATTGATTGAACAAAAACATTTTCGGTCATTCTGCCTTTGTCAAAGCAGTAATGCGCCAAAGTATGATTCCAACGATATGTAAGCCCACTGCTGAGCGTAACAAGTACATCATCGTTCATACAATCAGGGTTATCTATCAGATAATCCCAAATTTCTTGACATAATACCTCTTGCGAAGTATGGGTAAATTCGCGGCTTTCGCCGTCAAAGTCTGTAAAGACTTTTGCAACTTTTGTTGCGGATTGGTTTGATTTCATATCAGAATTAGTTTTGACTTTTAGGTAGAAAAAAACGGCTACCATTTTCCGTTCGTCAAAACTAATTCCGCAAAAAAGCGATAATTTTAGAAAATAGTAGCCGTTATTTATATTTTGGGCTAAAAAAAGCCCTTTTAATTGGGCAACTTATGTTGCAGAATTAATTTTGACAATGCAAAGGTACGACTTATTTTTTAACTACCAAACAAAAAAGCAACTTTTTTTCATTTTTTTTGAAAAAAAGTTGCTTTTTGTTGTAAATCAGAGAGTTATAATTTCCATTTATCAGGAATAAAATATGATTTTTCGCCATTTGTAACAACATCTGACATTCTGCTTACAAGAAATTTATTTTTATTATTTTCAAGCATAACTATTTTGCCGCCTTGCGCTTTTATATTGTTTTTTAAATCAATACTAAAAATTGTTGGAGGAAAATAAACTCTTATTTTTTTGTCAGGATATTTTCGTTGAATAAACTCTATTGGCGGAAGTAAATCGCTGTCGCCACTTACAAGTACAAGAATATCAGCATTATTGTCAATACAGTCTCCAATCATTCTTATGGCAATATTTACATCTGTTTTCTTTTCTTCCGGACGAATAATGGTATATTTACATTTCGGACACTGTATTGCTTTTTTCATATACTGCCCGCGCACAATCTCAAATTTTGATTTATTTAACAGTTTATTTGCGTTCAGAAATGCACCTTGTCTGTTACTTTTGTCTGGGTTAAGCGGCGATGCAGTAAAATAAACTACTTTTTCAAGCGTTTGATTTGGACTTAAAAATTGGTTAAAAAATTTCAATAAATCAATCCAATATGCAGCCCGCCAACTGTGGTCAATATTCTTTTTTGTGCGCAGTCCATAATAAAAATTAAAGCCGTCAACATAAAAAATAACTCTCTGTTTCATCTGTTAATAAATTTATTTATTTGATATTTAAGGTTTTATAAAATGTTTCAGTATAAAATAAGCCGCTAAAAAGCGGCTTTAACTATACAAGAAAGTATAGCGGGACTTAAATTTGTTGCAAAAGTAATAAAAAAAATAATAGTTAGATAATTTTTTAAGATTATTTAACTATTATTTTATAAATGAGTTATTATTCGATAATTAAACTCAGTTCATTATCTATTAATTCTTGCTCTAATTTTGTTTTTTGTATTTTGGCATTTTCGGCTATAGTAGCCAATGCTTGCAATACAAAGAGATTAATTAAACCAAACCAAATAGACGCAACAGGAACATACAGCATTAAAACAATGCTCATTTCGTCTTCTATTCCCGCAAAAAAAGATACAAAGGCAGTAAATATTAATAAAATAAACATAATGTACGACATTACTCGCAATCCCTTAACCCCTGTACCTGCTAAATTTACTGTTAAATTTTTCATAAATATATAGATTTAAATAAATTAATAATCAACATAACTATCACTTAAAGTTTCCAAAGTATAATATGTATATTCATCATCATATTTATACCATTTAAAATTAATCCGTGTAAAACGTAGTTCGTGTAATTTTGGAGACAATGATTCATAAGTGTCTTGCTTATTTTGATTTGCAGCAAAAACTCCCCCAATAAGCGTTATTGAAGTATTTGAATATTTTACATCTATATCGTGCTGCCAAAGAGTATTTTTTACATTTATTGCCCAAGCCTTTCTTAGCATTGGGAATGCTTTTACTTGCATACTTGAAATTAAGGACTTGATAGATTGAACTTTACTTTTTAATTTTGGTTCATCTTCTGTTCCATTTACTAATTCTCTGAAATCAGAGCATACTTGCGTAATCTCATTTATTGTAGTATTAAGATTATCCGAATCAATACCTTTTTTCAAAGTTAAATTAATATTATCTAATTCAACTTTTATTGTTTCACTTTTGCGATTAAATATTGCCTCGCCTTTGGTTTTTGGCGGATTTTTATAAACGACTATTACTTTACCCATAGAATAGGCATATTCTTCGTCATTGGCAGTTAAACCTGAAATATTAAAGTAGATAATATTCTCTTTAACCTGCAATGTGTCAATTATTTTCTGCAAAATAATTGTGTCTTTAATAATTTTTGATGTTAAAATACGGCGATACGTTCCATTTGAATAGAAGTTTTTTGCCGTGTCGCCGTTAATGACAACTTGATTAGGTACAACTTCTATTTGTTGTTGAGTTTCATCTGTTTCAGTTGTACTTTTTTGAGGACTATTACAACTCACAGCGATAAAAATAACTGCAATTAGTAAAAAGATTTTTTTCATAGTAAAATAGGTATTAGATTAAAAAATAGTTTATCGGTGCAAAATTACATAAAATTTCAATAAATCTAAAATTTTGATAAAAAAAATATTTTAAAAATATAAAACATTGATTATTAACAATTTAAAAAATAGCGTTTTTCAAAACTAAAAATGCCCAAAATCGCCAAAAATACAAAAAAAACGCTCGTTTTTGGCGTAGTTTTTTAAGTTAAAATATTGATATACAGCGTTGTTGTATGGTAAAAGTATAAAAAAAATATTTACCCCCTCTCCCCTAAAAACACCTTACGACTTACGACAAAATTATAACTTGTTAATTATCAATAAGTTATATTTAAAAAATCGTGATTTTATCTTACTACAACTATAAAAAAACTTGATTTTACCTTACGACAATTTTATGTGTAGTAAGGTTATTTTTAAAAAAGTTTCAACCTTACTACACTCAACAATCTAAAAATCAACAAGTTAAATAGCATTGTCGTAATGTCGTAAGGTGTAGTAAGGTTTTTTCGCAAACCTTTTTTTTATAATATAAATAAATAATTCAATCATTATTTTGTATATTTATTTATTTTAAAAAAAACAGTATTAAAAGAAAAAAAAAATTATGCAATCACTTGCATAATTTTCCCAAAAAAACAAAAAAAGGTATGAAAAAAAATCGTAAATTTTTTAAGACATCGTTTTTTTAGTGCCTGCGCCTTTGTCAAGCGTTGTCAGCACGGTGTTTCGGTAACGAATAGCCACGTCAGAATATCCGTTGTAGCGCAGCATTACTTCTATCGGGTCAAGCAGATTTTGACGGTCAACCCACGCATTAGCCACATTTACAAGAAACGCCTCGCGTATGTTAGAGCCGCCTTGATTTCCGGCATAAGTGCCGCCGGGCATACCTGCACCCAAAACATTTGGGTTTATCATCAGCGCAAACAGAATTTCAGAGTTGGCAGCGGCGGAAGTAACGAGTTTGTCGCTCTCTTTGCTCTTGTTGTCGAGCGGGGTTATTTTCCACTCTTCTTCAATTTTTCCGTTAAGTTCATTAACAGAATAGTATGTAAAAATCGGCTTTTCTGCATTTTTTGTACCCAAAAGGCTCTCCTCAATATCATCCATAAAAAGTTGAATAGCAGCCTCACGGTCTTTTGTATTGTCAAATTCAGATTCAGGGAATTTCTTATCCCAAAAAGAGTAAGGAATTTGTATGTGCCACTTCCAAGTTGCCTGATTTTTATAGACTTTTTGCAGGTATTTAGGAATTTCTTTTGCAATATCAATCCAGCCAGCAAGGTAAGCAGAGAGCCAAATCGGCTCGCTGTAAGTGTCGCGGTTGCTCCAACTGTCGCGTATCATTATAACAACGCTTTTGTCGGCGTTTTTGCCTG
This sequence comes from Prevotellaceae bacterium, assembly GCA_031260925.1. Classification (GTDB taxonomy): domain Bacteria; phylum Bacteroidota; class Bacteroidia; order Bacteroidales; family Paludibacteraceae; genus F0058. The sequence continues at coordinate 16,758 of JAISKN010000182.1, forward strand.
CTTTGCGAATATCAAGGTCAAGTTCGGGGTCGTACTCAAGCAGAACGTTTAAATCTTCATACTCGTTTTTGCCCGGACTGTCGGGAAATTTTCCAGATATAACACATTTCTCCAATCCGTTTTCGTTACGCTCGCTAAGCCGCCAGAAATAAGCGTTAAGAGTATTTAAACCAACAATAGCATCTGCTTTTTCGTTAAAAAGCAACTGAATTGCGCTGCTGCCAAACTTAAAGAAATCGCGCGCCGATAACTCTTGAAAGCGGCGTATTTTACGGGAATTGATAATTTCTTGCGGTTTCGGGTCGGGGTATGGTATAAGAATTTCGTTGCCATCGCTGTCAAAACTTTCTACTTTGCAAGCCATAAGCCCCTGTCCAAGAGTGAAGTTACGAATAAACTTCAACCCAGAATTTAAAACGCTTGTGCTTGTAATAATTTTATCAGCCCATTGCGGAAAATCGTTGTTTTTGCCCCACGACAAAAGTTTTATACCTGTTAGTTGAGTAAAATCTTGGTCCGTTTTAGTATCAACTGTCTGTATAATTTTCTTTTTTGTCTCTTCGCTGATGCCTGACGGAGAGCCGTTAGTAGCAGCAAAAAAGGATTTTCCTGTTATAATAAGCGGTGCGCCGCTTTTTCCAAATAAAATGTCTGCCATATCTTATAAAATTACTTCCATATTATTAAACTTTACAATTCTATCAATACCAACAGGGTATATGTGAGTGTTCGGGTCGGGGTTTCCTTTGCAATCGCAGGGCTGAACTCCGCGCTGCCGTGAATCTTTTACGCTGTACGACAATCCTGTTGCAAAAACCTGCGGAAAAAATCGGAGTTTGCCCTCTTTATCAACAAATTTTATTGAAAAAATATTGCGTTTGCCGTTAGGCAACCACCGAATGCTCATCTCTTTGAGCATCAAATTACGTCTTATGTGTGTTACTTTTTGCATTAGCCAAACGTTTCATTAAATTCATCACTAAAAACTTGAAACATACTTTGAGGGTTATAATTAAACCGCATCTGATTTTGATTTGCCGTTTGGTATGTAAATTCAACTGCAATCAAATCTTCGCGCCTGTTGGTAACTTTAAAACTCTCTTCGAGAATAACAACATCTATTAATCGGTTATTTTCCAAAACCGCTACTTTTTTAGAGTTAATTAAATCTTCCAAAACTCCTATCATTTCGCGCTTGATATAGCCTGTGTTGATAGTTTTACGATTTTCTAATTCACGGCTAATCAATATTTTATTTTCAAAAACAAAACCTGTTTCACGCGCCCATTTACGCTCTTCTTCCTGTTCTCCAAGACAATGAAAAGTTTCGTGTCCGCCAAAAGAATTTTCAAACATAAAAGTTTTCAGATGCGGGTAATTTGCTTTATCAACCACATAATCAATTATCATCGAACTTTGTTTATAGAGTTGATAATCAATTAAATCGCTTTCGGCGCAATCTGCCAAGCCTGCAATAACCGATGGAGAAACATCAACCTTGTAAATTGTTCCAAATTCATTCAAAGTTATTTGAAATGTGTTTGTGGCAACTGCGCCGTTTTGCATAAATCGAACAAAAACAGTTAAAAGCGGTAATCTTCCGAAAATACTCATAATTTCTGTTCTGCCGATTCCAGTAGTTTTTTTTGTGGCGCGCGACAGCGATGAATTGCGCATAAGTTTAACCCTTTACATCACTCACGATTTTGTTATCGAACTGCTTTCGATGGGCGAACACTGCAAAGTAATTTCGCCTCAATCGCTTGCCGACACAATAAAAAACACGCTGCAAAAGGCATTGAAACAGTACGATTAAAAAATATCACTCTGCCGTCTAATATTTAACTTTTCCAAAGTTTTGAACTTTGGAAAAGTTGTGTTTTTAGAAATGTGTTAAGGTTTTTTGTTTTGTTAATTCAAAAAAAAATAGTACTTTTGCAACCGTCATTACTGTAATGGCGGTTACATTAATTTTTAAAATGTGCTTATTTTATTTAATATCAAAAAGTTATGAAATTTTATAATAGAGAGAAAGAAACGGCATTGCTCGAAAATATTGCAAAACGCTCGTTAGAAACGGCGCAAATGACCTTTGTTGTTGGCAGGCGGCGCGTAGGAAAAACGGCATTGCTCAACAAAGTTTTTTCTGCCGAAAATGCCTTGTATTTTTTCGTGGAAAAAAAGAACGAGGCGTTGCTTTGCGAAGAGTTTCAGGAAGAAATTCGCCAAAAACTCGGTGCTGCAGTTTTTGGATTAAGCCGATTCAAAGATGTTTTTTCACTGTTGATGGACTTGTCGCAAAAACAGCATTTTACGCTTATTATTGATGAATTTCAGGAGTTTGGCAATATCAATTCTGCAATTTACAGCGAGATGCAAAATGTTTGGGACAGCAAAAAAAACGCAAGCAAAATCAATCTGGTGCTTTGCGGCTCTGTCTATTCACTGATGACAAAGATATTTCAGGGCAGCAAAGAGCCGCTTTTTGGCAGGGCAACAGCGCAGTTAAAACTGAAAATATTTGATATTCAAACGCTTAAAGAAATATTGCACGACTATTATCCAAGTTACACAAACGAGGATTTGTTGGCATTTTATCTTTTTACTGGCGGCGTGGCAAAATATGTCGAACTTTTGGCAGGCGCAAAAGCATTTACCAAAAAGAAAATATTGCACGAAATTTTTTCGGAAAATTCGTTTTTTTTGAATGAAGGTAAAAATGTTTTGATTGACGAATTTGGTAAAGATTACGGCAATTATTTTTCGATTTTGTCGCTTATTGCCTCTTCGAGAACATCACGCAGCGAAATGGAATCGATGATGCAGACAAGTTTGGGCGGGCATTTAGACAGGTTGGAAACCGAATACAATTTAATAAAAAAACTGCGCCCTTTCGGTGCAAAAGAGGGCAGCCGTTCCAATAAATACGCTATCGAGGACAATTTTTTGAATTTCTGGTTTCGGTTTATCTACAAATATCGCAGTGCGGTGGAAATTGGGCGTTTCGATTATGTCCGCGATATTGTTGAGCGTGATTATGAAACATACAGTGGGCTTGTTTTAGAAAAATATTTCCGTCAGCAATTCGTTGAGTCAAAGCAATTTATTTATATTGGCAGTTATTGGGACAGAAAGAGCGAAAACGAGATTGATATTATTGCCATTCGAGACGATAACAAAGCCGTAGCAGTAGAAGTAAAACGCCAAAAAAAGAATTACAATGCCGAGAATTTTGCACTGAAAATTGAACATTTAAAGACCAAAGTTCTTCGAGGATATGATGTTGAACAAATTTGTTTGAGTTTGGAAGATATGTAGATTTTGAAAATTGTATAACCGTAACACATTTTTAAAAACGTGTTGCGTTTTTTTTATTTCCAATTTTTTGTAACTTTGCAACGGAAAATAAGTATGCTGGAAATTCCGACAAACTGCTCGCCCAAACAAAACAGATTACTGAAAACTAAACAAAAATTATTACTTTTGCATAAATTTAAAAGTCTATTTGCAATGCCAATTATAAATTCCATAAGAAAAATATTGCTGATTTTTGCATTTTCAACAGGTTTTTTCAATATTATTTTTGCTCAAAATGAGTTTAAAATTATGAGTTATAATGTTGAAAATCTGTTTGATACAAAAGACGACTCGCTTTATAACGACAGGGAATATCTGCCGGGTGAAATGCGCGGCTGGAATTATACGCGCTACAAACAAAAACTCTCCAACATTGCAAAAGTGATTGCCGCAGTCGGCGAATGGAACGCGCCCGCGTTGGTCGGTCTGTGCGAAATTGAAAACGATAATGTCTTGTACGACCTCACGCAACATACAGGTTTGCAGCAACTTAACTACAAATTTATTCATTACGACTCGCCCGATGCTCGCGGCGTTGATGTTGCGCTTTTATATCTGCCAGAAAAATTTAAACCGATAAATTCCCGCCCGATTAATGTAAAATTTCCCAATTCAAACGGTACTACTCGCGATATTCTTTACGCTTGCGGCACGGTTGCAGGCGGCGACACGCTGCATATTTTTGTAAATCATTTTCCGTCACGGCTTGGCGGCGAGTTGGAAAGCGAGGAGAGAAGGGTCGCGGCGGCGCAGATTTTGCGCTCAAATGTTGATAGCGTTTTTGCCGTTAATCAAAATGCGGCGGTTGTGATTATGGGCGACTTCAACGATTACCCCGATGATAATTCCATTGTTAAAACTCTGAATGTCAGCGCGTTGCCAGAAAATTACGAGAAAATTGTTGCGCAAAATCTTTACAATCTCGCGTATAAAATTCACTTTGAGGGCAAAATTGGCACTTACCTCCACAACAACAGTTGGGGAATGCTTGACCAAATTATTGTGTCGGGCGCGCTGCTGAATAATTCGCTCAAAATCAGCGTTTTACCTGAAACATTTACCGTTTTTGCACCTGAATGGCTTTTGGAGGAAGACAAACTTGTCGGCTTGCGTCCATTCCGCACTTATATCGGAATGAAATTTAACGGCGGTTTCAGCGACCATTTGCCGATAGTTGTGAAATTTTTTAGCACACAGATAACACAGATTAAACGGATAAACACAGATAATTAAAATTTTATTATGGCTGTAGTTAAAAATAGTGTTGTCATTTTTATTTTTAACGCAAAGTCGCAAAGCCACGAAGACGCTAAGAAAAACTTTTAAGTTTTTATCTTTGCGTACTTAAAAAAAATTTATCC
>JAISKN010000218.1 GCA_031260925.1 Prevotellaceae bacterium
TGCAATATCTAAACATTTCCAATCTAATTTTTCATAAAAAGCAAATTTTTCGATATTATCAAAAAAGGTCTTAATAAATTCATTTTCGCGCCCCGATTGCAAATCGTCTGAATTTAAAATCTCAAACAAATCTTTAAACATTCGGCTTGCCGCGCCTGAGGCAGGCACAAATTTCAGAATTTTGCCCTTACCTTTGGCAAGATATTCCTCCCAAACGGCGATATTGTGCGTTTTTTCCTCGTCTGTAAAGCGCAAAATGCCGTTACCGACAGCCGCCGCCTTGTCAATTTTCAAAAACGGAAAACCGTTGCGGAAACCCTGCAACTGCTTTTCGACCACGTCCGCCGAAATTCCCTTCACTGCTAATTGTTGTAAATCTTGTGCATTCATAATTTAGATTTTTGATTAAATGATTATCGTATATTTAGCCCAAAGGGCTTTTCAGCATTAACGTATGGCAACGCCCTACGAATTGATAACCCTCGTATTTTTGCTCTGAAAGAGCATTAGCAACTAATGCTTACGGGCTTTCAGCCCTTATGAGTGTGTTGGCATTTTTTCACAGGGCGTTGCCCTGTGCTATTGCTTGTATGGCTTTCAGCCAATTTAGGTATTATTATACAATATTCATTTTATATTATTAGACATTAAATTAATCATTAATCATTAAAAATTTATCATTTAACATTAAACATTGTTTCAATTCTTTTACGCCTTCTGACGCGCCTTTGCGAATGTAGTGCCAATCGGGATTGTTGAGCGCAACTTCATTTGGGTCAATGATATAAACGGGTGCGGAACGTTTTACATAGCGTATCAAACTTGCCGCAGGATAAACGTTGAGCGATGTACCGATTATCACGAAAATATCGGCATCATAAGCCCATTCTGCCGCTTTTTCTATCATTGGCACAGCCTCGCCAAACCACACAATATGCGGGCGCAACTGAAATCCTTTTTCGCACAAATCGCCGATTTTTACCTCGTATTTTTCGGGCGGAAGTTCATAAATAAGATTGTCGTACTTTTCGGAGCGCACTTTTGTGAGTTCGCCGTGCAGGTGCAAAATATTTTTACTGCCTGCTCTTTCGTGCAGATTATCAACGTTTTGCGTAATAATTTGCACATCAAAGCACTTTTCGAGTTCTGCCAGCCCGATATGTCCGTAATTTGGTTTAACCTCCAAAAGTTGCTTTCTGCGCTGATTGTAAAAATCGGTTACGAGTGCAGGATTTCGCTGCCACGCATCAAAAGTGCAAACATCTTCGATACGATATTCTTCCCAAAGTCCATCGCTGTCGCGGAAAGTGCGGATACCGCTTTCGGCACTTATGCCAGCACCAGACAAAACTACAAGTTTTTGCATAATGTTTTTAGAATTTTTTGAAGTGTTATTAGTCTTAAAAAAATATTAAAATAATAGAAAAACAATTAAAGAAACAGAATAAAAAATAAAGAAACCTGTCATTCCCGCGTAAGCGGGAATCCCCTTACTGCAATCTATAAATGGGATTCCCGCCTGCGCGGGAATGACACCTGTTTTTTTAGTTATTACCAAAATTCATTTTAATAGCACCTCAAAAAAAATTATTGCCATTAAAATGTGTAGCCTATTCCAATGCCGATAACGTTTTTAAACTGTATCCGTTGCGTTGGGTTGTTGCCTTCTTTGTCGGGAATAAGTATTGCATCGTAGTATTTCATTGTTGTGCCGAGCGACACATTCAGCACTTTGAGAAACTGATATGAAATCGACAAGTCCCAATCAACATCAATATTGCCGAAACTTTCGTTGTATGGAGTAAAAAGCGTGAGCGCAGATACGATTTTTAATGTTTTATACTGCCAATTCAACGCTGCCTTTGCCGCCATACCGCCTTCAAATTTAAAGGGTTTGCTCAAACTTGCGATTGTGCCGTAATATTTTGCTCTTAAATTTGTGTCTAAAACAGTTGTTAAACGTGCTGCTGCCGGCGAATAATAGAGCGAAAAATAGGAAGTTGGTTTATAGTCCAACCCGACTGAAAGGTCGGTATATGACGGCGACATAACGCGGGAAATCAAATTCGTGCTGTCGTGGTCGTCAAAATATTCAAATCCGTTTGAGTATTGTGTGCGGAACGAGCCGAGCGCAGTCAGATAAAGCGTTTTGGTAATCGAGTAACCTGCTTTGCTGCTGAGGTTTATCTTGTCGTTCGATTTGCGCCACTGGTTATATTTTATGTCCATATAACTATACCCAAAATCGGTATCAAAAAATGTTTCCCACGCAAATTTATTTTTTTGATAAATGATGCGAATGTTGCCTGCTGCCACCATTGTTGCTACATTATTGCCGCCAGCAGCCCAATTTGAGAGAAAAGTTGCCGAAGTATTCAGCCCTATCATTCCATTGATATGCCAATATTTTGCGGAATCGAGTTTAATTTTTTGTAAATCGGCAGCCGTGCTTGTAGATGTTTTGGTTATCTCCGAAACTGATTTTGCCGCTTCAAGCGTTGCCTGCGTCAGCGAGTCCTGCCTTACAGTTTGCGCAAAATTATTAGAAATATTGCACAATAAAAATGTTGTTAAAATTAATTTTCTAAAATTTTTCATATTTAGTAATGAGTAATGAGTAATTAGTAATGAGTATCAAGTATTGAGTATCAAGTAATGAGTATTGAGTATTGAGTATCAAGTATCAAGTATTGAGTATCAAGTATCAAGTATTGAGTATCAAGTATCAAGTATTGAGTATCAAGTATCAAGTATCAAGTATTGAGTATCAAGTAATGAGTATTGAGTAATGAGGTGTGAATTTATTGTCTTGTGTCTCAAATCTCACATCTCACATCTTGTGTCTAATTTTTATTTTTCAAAATATCTCTGATTTCGGTTAATAAAATTTCTTCTTTTGTAGGAGCAGGTTCGGCTGTGGGAACGGGCGCAGGTTCTTCTTTGCTTTTTAGTTTGTTGAGCATACGAATGAAAAAGAAAATTGCGAATGCCACAATCAGAAAATCGAAAGTAACTTGCAGAAAATTGCCGTAATTGAGCGTAACTGCCTCGTGTGCAACGCCGTTTGCATCGGTAAATGCTGATTTGAGAGAAATGCTGAGATTGGTAAAATTCACTCCGCCAATCAATAAACCGAGCGGCGGCATAATAACGTCAGCCACAAACGAACTGACGATTTTTCCAAACGCTCCGCCGATAATAATACCGACTGCCATATCAATAACATTGCCTTTGACGGCAAAGTCTTTAAATTCTTGTAGAATTTTTGATTGTTTTACAATCTTTGTCTGTTCTAAAATTTTAGGTTGTTTCATAAATAATATAGAAGTTAAATTTTTTTTGTACGAAATAACAATAATTGTGCCAAATCAATGTTTCAGGCGAAGATTGATTTTTTTAATTTTTAAACTTGAAATCATTTTCCCGCCGAATGTCTTTTTCTTTAATTGCCTCGCGTTTGTCGTAGAGTTTTTTGCCGCGAGCAATGGCAATTTCGAGTTTGGCAAGTCCTTTTTCGTTGATAAAAAGTTTTGTGGGAATAATTGTAAAACCTGTTTCTTTGGTTGCGCGTTCAATTTTTTTGAGTTCGCGCTTGTTTAACAGCAATTTTCGTTGGCGGGTTGCCTCGTGGTTGTAAAAATTGCCCAAACGAAACGCTGCAATGTGCATATTTATTACCCAAAGTTCGCTATTGTGGAATGCGCAATAGGAATCTGCCAAGCCTGCTTTTCCCTCGCGGATTGATTTTATTTCCGTTCCGTATAAAACCAAACCTGCTGTGTATCTGTCAATTAACTCGTAATTAAAGCCTGCTTTGCGGTTTTTTATTTCTACTATATTTGATTGCTTTCGCATTTTTGTAAAATTATGATTTTGATATTTTTTTGTCCCATTAGGGACTAAACTACTAACTACTTATTACTTATTACTAACTACTAATTACTAACTAATTATAAAACGCCCACGATAATCCAAACTGAAAAGTTCCACGATTTAGCGGATAATTTGGCATAATGAACGGCTCGCTGCCAAAAACATTGCTATTCCAATGCGCGTATTGAACATAAAAACGAAGCCGTTTCAAATGCAGATTTATATAGGCGTTCAGTTGCGGATAATTGCCGATTTTTTCGGAATTTTGCAGGTAAAACTGACCTGTTGCAGGCATATATGCAGGTGCGTAATACGCTGTGCTGTAACGGCAACTCATACCTATTTGCGTTGTTAAAACCTTGAAAATCTTTGTTTTAAAATATAAATTTGTATAAACGGCAAAATCTGGCAAAGGCAAAATTTCGCGGCTTGACGAAAGTTGATAAACAGCCTTGTTGTCCCAATGAATTTTCCAAAGTTTGAGGTTTGCCGTCAAATCGAAAGCCATAATTTGCAGTTGCTTTCCATATTGTGCAGGCAAAGCGTTTTCGTCAAAATAGAGATAATTCCGAATTGTTGCAAAATTAAATCCGAGCGAAATACCTGTTTTTTGCAGTGCCAAACGCGCTTTTACACGCAAATTCACAGTTTTGACAAAATTATTTCCCCAATTAAAATGATTGGAATGATATTTTTCGTAAAATAAATCTGGCGTAACGCTGTTGAAAACCGCACCAGCAGACAGATTTACCGTGTCTTTCAACAGCCGAAACGATGTCAAAATATTGCCTCTAATGTTAAAATCGCCGATAACGCGCCCAATCAACGCCACTTCGCCCGTAAAATTGTAGCGAATGGTTTTGCCCTCGTTTTTCGACAACGTGCCGCCGACACGCAAATTATTTTCATAATTTTTATAAGAATAAGAACGTAATGAGTCGGCATAAGAATATAATGTGTCGGAAAAATTGCCTCTGTAAATCAACTCGTGTTCCACAAAAGCAGCCAAACCAAAGTGCAAAAGCCGATTAAACTTTTCCTCCAAAGTAATCGCAAAAGTGTTTGTCAGAGCAGAATATTTTGTAGAATCTTTTGTGAATTTATTTGAACAATAGGTGTTTGCGTAAAAATTTGTATCAACCGCATTTTCAAAATAACGCTTTTTTGTGTCCTCAAATTTTATTGTGTGAATAAATGAAGTTACAGGCACAAAATCATACACAACTGAGTCGTTGGCGAGTGTGCGCTCTGTGTCAAAGCCGAGACTGTAACGGTGATTGTAGAAATATGTGTAGTTTCTGTAGCCTGAAACGGCTTGTTGTTCGGGCAATCGCGGCGTAATTTCGTAACTTTTTAAATCATAATTAAGGCTGTCGATGCCGCCGTTTTCAAAATTCCGAAAATCGTTAATCATAAAAACGGCGTTGAAAGCATAGCGTTTTCCGCCGTAAGAGGCGAAAAAACCGCCATTCACCATACGCGAATTTTGCGACAGATATTGCCCTTTGCCCGAAATAAAATTGACCAATCCACCGACATTCAAATATTTATTTACGTTCATTGAAAGCAGCGCGCGAAAATAATCTTCCTCGTGATATTTTGGCAAAGCAGTGCGCCAAGTGAGGTTTGCGTAGGGCGATTTTGTGTCGAAAAACCTGACATCTTGGGCTGTTACCGCATAAGCATCATAAGGGCGAGAAAAAAGGAAATCGGTTTTTTCGGTGCGGTCAAAAAATATTTTTGATTGCAGCGGCGAGCCGAGATTTCCGTTCCACGAGTTTGCAATGCTGTAATTATCAACGGGATTATTGTCTTGAAAACTTGTTATCACAGTATCAACGCCGCAGGTATCGGCAATGCCGTATCTGTCGTCAATCTGCCACGAGCGCACGTCTATTGTCGTTTTTTTCTGTGCCGAAACCGAATTTTCTTGCGGCGCAGGCAAATGTGTTTGCGCTGATACACAACAAATTATGCTGAAAAATAATATTAATATTGCCGTTTTTTTCATCGGCACAAAGTTAGTTATTTTTTGCAGAAAAAATGCAATAATTATGGGTATTAGTAATTAAATCCAGAAATTATGTTATTTATGTGAATTACGTGTTGAAATGTTTTTTTAAGGGTGCATTCCTACGGAATGCGGTCTATATTTGTATTTTTTTCTACCGAGCGATGCAATCCTAACGGATTGCGGTGCAAATGCAGCATCATTCCTACGGAATGAATCGCTCGGTAGAAATTAAGTATCACATTTTTCAGGGCATTCCGTAGGAATGCAACCTGTAATTCGCATAATTTAAGTAATTTTTTTTGGGGGGATTGTTAAAATAATATAGTATTTTCTGGATTGCTTCGCATTTTTCGCTACATTTCATTTCGCTTAAAATTCTCGCAATGACGTACTACCATTGCTTAAACGACTTCCGTCATTGCGAGGTATTTCCGAAGCAATCCAGATTTATTATAAAAAA
>JAISKN010000219.1 GCA_031260925.1 Prevotellaceae bacterium
ATTATAATTCACAATTTTTTAATAAATAAAAATACATAAACAAAATTAACATAATGTGCATAATTCACAAAAAAATATGTTAATTCTGTAAATCTTGTTAATTCTGTAAAAATTATAAAAATATGAAAAAACTTGAATTAAAAACAAGAAAATGGCTGCGCGGCATTTTGATGGGCAGCAGTTTGACAGCAGTAGCATTTATTTTTCAAGCGTGCTACGGAATGATAAGAGATTTTGGCTTTGATGTAACGCTTTCGGGCAGCGTAAGGTCAAAATCTGCGAATTTGCCGATACAGGGCATTAAAGTCAGTGTGCCGAATACGCCGACTTACGCAATTACTGACGAAAACGGCAATTTCAGTTTTCACGCTTACGTTGATGCTTATCAGCAGGAAACTGACAGTACAGGTATCACAGTAAAAAAAGACCATATTCCTGTTTTGTTTTCCGATATTGACAGCACCGAAAACGGCGGTTGGTTTGCCGATAAAGAGGTAATTATCAGCCATATAAATCAAGATGCTGTAAAAATTGATGTTGAGTTGGAAGAAAAATGAATAATTCCCTCACAAAATATTTTCACAGATTTTTTCGTAAAAACGAAACCGAATTGCATATTCTCAATTATCTGTTTTGGGAATGTACTTGGCGTTGCAATCTTGCTTGCGGGCATTGCGGCAGCGATTGTAAGGCGGGCAGCATTTTCCCCGATATGCCTTTTGATGATTTTTTGAATGCAATTCAGCCGCTCAAAAAAGCCTTTCCCAAAAATTCCATCACAGTAAATATAATGGGCGGTGAGCCGCTTGTTCGCAAAGATTTGGCTCAATGCGGCAAAAAACTGCGCGATGAGGGCTTTCGTTGGGGCATTGTTACAAACGGCTACGCTTATGACGAGGCGATGCACGCAAAATTGCTTTCGGCAGGAATGGGCAGCATCACAGTCAGCCTTGACGGCTTGGAGGAAAATCATAATTGGCTGCGAAATAACCCGAAAAGTTTCCAAAAGGCTGTGGCTGCCTTGGAATTAATTGTGGCTTGTCCGCGATTGAATTATGACGTTGTTACCTGCGTTCATCAGAAAAATATCGGCGAATTGCCGCAATTAAAGGAGTTTTTAATCTCAAAAAAGATAAAAAATTGGCGAATTTTTACCATTGCGCCAATCGGTCGCGCTGCCAACAATCCCGAAATGTTGCTCACCAACGAACAAACGCGCAACCTGATGAATTTTATTGCCGAAACGCGAGAAAATGACAGCAGAATTAACGTTTATTTCAGTTGCGAAAGTTACGTTGGGGAGTATGAAAAGCGTGTGCGCGACTCTTATTTTTTCTGCCGTGCGGGCATCAATATCGGCTCGGTGCTGATTGACGGCTCAATTTCCGCCTGTCCAAATATTGACAGAAGTTTTGCACAGGGCAATATCTACCGCGACAATCTGCTCGATGTTTGGGAAAATCGTTTTGACATTATGCGCAACAGAACTTGGTGTAAATCAGGCATTTGTAAAAATTGCCGCGATTTCAAAAACTGCAACGGCGGCGCAATGCACCTTTGGACACCAAAAAAAGATTGCATTTTAGGCTGTACAGCGCAAAAAATAAAATCATAATTAACTAATAATCAGTAACTTAAAATTTAAAATGCACAATTTATAATTAATCATAAAAAAAGTTTTGTTGATTAAAAAAAAAGTTGTACCTTTGCAGCCCGAAATTTTTAAGGAAAAATCTCGGAAAATTTATTTATAATTTATTAATAATCAAAAGAAAATGCCTACTATTCAGCAGTTAGTAAGAAAAGGAAGGGTTGCTTTGGTAGATAAAAGTAAAGCGCCAGCGTTAGATTCTTGTCCTCAAAGACGTGGAGTTTGCGTGCGTGTTTATACCACTACTCCCAAAAAACCTAATTCTGCAATGCGTAAAGTTGCCCGCGTTCGTTTGACGAACTCGAAAGAGGTGAATGCCTACATTCCGGGTGAGGGACACAATTTGCAGGAACACTCAATCGTGCTTGTGCGCGGAGGTCGCGTAAAAGACCTTCCTGGTGTTCGTTATCACATTGTTCGCGGTACTTTGGACACCGCAGGAGTTGTTTCACGCACTCAACGCCGCAGCAAATACGGCGCAAAACGTCCGAAAGCAAAAAAATAATTTTGCAAAAATTTAATTAACATTTTTTTTAATCGGTTTTTGATATTGGAGCGAAAGAGGGTTGAGTAAATGCAGTTTGATTACAAAATTTCAAAATTCCAAATTCCAAAATTAAGGTTTTGCCAAATTGAAATTATGAAATCTGAAATCTGAAATTTCCTGCGTTGAAGACATAAACGGCAACCAAAACAAAAACAAAAATTTTTGATTTAAAATGAGAAAATCTAAACCAAAGAAACGGGTAATTTTACCAGACCCCGTTTTTAATGAAGTAGTTGTTACAAAATTTGTCAATCATCTTATGTATGACGGCAAAAAAAATACTGCTTACGAAATTTTTTACGGTGCGTTGGAAGTTGTAAAAAACAAACTGCCGAACGCAGAACAGACACCGCTTGACATCTGGAAAAAAGCGTTGGAAAACGTTACTCCGTTAGTTGAGGTTAAGTCGCGCAGAATTGGCGGCGCAACATTTCAGGTGCCTACCGAAATCCGCCCAGACCGCAAGGAGTCGATTTCGATGAAAAATCTTATCATCTACTCGCGCAAAAGAGGCGGCAAATCTATGGCTGAAAAACTTGCAGCCGAGATTGTAGATGCCTTCAACAATCAGGGTAGCGCATTTAAGCGTAAAGAGGAAATTCACCGTATGGCAGAGGCAAACCGCGCGTTTGCACATTTCAGATTTTAAAAAAAATGAAATAAAAATAAAATGCGGCTGTTGTTTTAACAGCCGTTTTTTTTGCAAAAAAAATCTAAAAAGATATTTTGTATTAAAAAAAACTGTATATTTGCATAAAATTTTAAACAGATGAAATTATGCCTTTAAATTAAAAAATATGTATCTTGGAGTAAAAGCAGTAGTGCCTCATAACGATTATACGCTTACGCTTACGTTTGAAAATGACGAAAAGCGGCTTTTCGATATGAAACCGTACCTTGATTTTGGTCCTGTTTTCAGGGCTTTAAAAAATCTTGCGCTTTTTCATTCTGTAAAAGTGGCTTTTGATACGGTTGAATGGGCAAACAATGCCGACCTTGACCCTGAAATGCTTTACCCAAACAGTACGCCTATTGAATAAAATTTTGTAAAAGAAAAAAAAAGTTGTATATTTGCAGTATAAAATTTTTTAGAAAATGAAACAGCGAATTTATGTAGATACATCGGTTTTTGGAGGAATGTTTGATATTGAATTTCAAGCAGAAACTTCACTGTTTTTCGATATGGTAAATTCAGGCGAAATTATTTGTTTGTATTCAGATATTACTGAAAATGAGTTAGTTAATGCACCTGAAAGAGTAAAATATTTTTTTGAAAATCTTACCTGCGAGCAAAAACAAAAAGTGCCGATTACACCCGAAGCATTTGCATTGGCAAAAAATTATGTAGATGAAAATGTTGTTGGACAAACGAGTTTTGACGATTGTGTGCATATTGCCACAGCAACGGTAAATCGGGCAGATATGCTTGTGAGTTGGAATTTTAAACATATTGTAAATGTTTATCGTATAAAAAATTATAATTCAATAAATCTAAAATTGGGTTACCAAATAATAAATATTCATTCACCAAAAGAATTAGTAGGTTATGAAAAACAGTAATTTAATAGAGAACTTTAATACAGTTTCTTACTTTCGAGAAATCAAAGATAAAATTTCAAGCGAAATCTGGGGATTGTCGTATGAAGAAATGATGGCATACTTTAAAAATCGTGTGCCTCAAAAAAGAATATTGCCTTCGGCATAAGGCACTAAAAACATATTAAAAAAAAGCATTTGGTTTTATCTTTTTCTGTGATAAGTGTGAGAACTTAAATACTTGAAAGATAAGTTTGATGTTCACGTTAGCGTGGACTAAAACTTATTCGTAAGTATAATGGTTATCTCACACACCCTCACAGAGCGGATATTTTTTAGGTATCACGCTTTTATTTGTAACTGACTTATAATTAATAATTTATTTAATAATTTAATTTTTATTTTACTATGAAAAAATTGACCTTTCTTTTAATGGCTGCTATTTTGGCAGCAAATTCTTACGCTGCCACTTCTTACACTATTACAGGCACAGGCAGCGACCTTACACTTACCATAACAGGCACAGGCGATATGCCTGATTATTATTATGACTATTACTATAATGACAGCACTGGTACTTACCTCATTGGTACTTCACCTTGGCATTCTCAACGTGCAGATATTAAAACGTTGGTAATTGAAAATGGTGTTACTTCTATTGGGGATTATGCTTTTCAGCGTTGCAGCGGTTTAACTTCTGTATTTATTCCTAATTCTGTTACTTCTATTGGAAGATATGCTTTTCTAAATTGCAGCGGTTTAACATCTGTAAATATTCCTAACTCTGTTACTGCTATTGGAAGTGCTGCTTTTTGTGGCAGCGGTTTAACTTCTGTAAATATTCCTAATTCTATTACTTCTTTTGGAGATTCTATTTTTGTTAGTTGTCACGGTTTGATTTCTGTAAATATTCCTAATTCTGTTACTTCTATTGGATATGCTTTTAATGATTGCAGCAGTTTAACTTCTGTAACCTGCAATGCAATAATGCCGCCAACTATTGAAAATTATACTTTCTATGGTATAGGCAATAATGCCGTTTTGTATGTTCCTTGCAGTTCAATTATCAGTTATCAGAATTCTGATTGGGGTAATTATTTTACTAATGTTTTAGGACAGGAAACAATAAATGACACAATTACTATTTATGAAAATGAATTGCCATACCTTTGGCACGACCGTTTCTTCACAGAAACAGGAACTTTTGCAGACACAGTACTAAACATCAATGGTTGCTATAGTATCTTTATTCTTAATTTGATAGTTAATCCATTGATTACCACCGAAACAAACGACAGCACACAAGAGATAACTTTAACGCTTGACGTTCCGATAGATGTGCCAATAACAAGCGGTACTTTTACGGTTACTTTGCCCGAAGGCATTAGTATTGATACGATAAATTGCGCCTTGTCTGACATCTTGGCAGGCAATTACATTCTTACCATTACCGACAACGGAGACGGCAGTTGGACATTTACCATTACGCCCAGACCTGCAAATGCAGGACTTCTGCGCAGTATAACGCAAACAACTAACTATCAGGATATTGTGCATATTGCCTACAATGTCCCTGAAGATTTGGCAGACGGCAGTTATACGGTTATTATCAGCGATTTGCATTTTACCATTGAAGATGAAACGGAAATCAATCAAGACGAAATGCCTGTTGTAATCAACGTAGGCGAACAGGAAATGGGCGTAGAAACATTGCACGAAACATCTCTGCAAATCTACCCCAACCCTGTGAATGACGAATTAAAAATTGAAAGTGTAGATTGTAAAATTAATTCGGTAGAAATATTTGATGTTTCAGGGCGCAACGTAGGGGCAGGGCGCGCCCTGCCCCTACACAACGGCGGACAAACAATCAATGTTTCGAGTTTGCCCGCAGGCGTTTATCTAATCAAAATAAATACAGACAAAGGAACGAAAACAGAAAGATTTATAAAGAAATAAAGAAACCTGTCATTCCCGCGAAGGCGGGAATCCCATTTGTACATTGCAGTAAGGGGATTCCCGCCTTCGCGGGAATGACAGGTTTCTTTATTTCTTTATAAATCTTTCGGTTTTTGTCCCTTTGTCTGTTTTGATTTTGAGCAGATAAACGCCTGCGGGCAAACTCGAAACATTGATTGTTTGTCCGCCGTTGTGTAGGGGCAGGGCGCGCC
>JAISKN010000298.1 GCA_031260925.1 Prevotellaceae bacterium
TCCGCCCGTAACAAGAATTTTGTCAGACGAAAACGAAAATTTGTTGATAATGTTTTTAATCTTACTTTTTACTTCCATAACTTTTATTTTTTGAATAAAGAGCAAAGAACAAAGAATAAAGAATAAGGACAGTTTTGTCGGTTATTTGTCATTGTCTTTATTTATTATTTCTACATTTTTTTTTTTGTAAATATTTTTATTAATGTCTTATTTTTTTGTTAAAAATCAGTTTTTCTACCAAATATTTTGTCCATAACGGAACATTTTTAAATTTGTTATAAGATGAATATTGTCTTTCATCTTTCATCTTTCATCTTTCTTCTGTTTTATTTCCACAATTTTTGAGGATAAATATTTTTCCCAACCAATAGCGATATTTTTTCAACAACACTTTCGCGGTCTTCTGAATATGTAACGCCAAACCATTGTGCAGGCGTTTTGATAACCTTGCAAGTGGCTGTTTTTGAGGCGATTAAATCATTTACCATTGTTGGAATATAAAACTCCGATTTTAGTTCGTTGCCTCTTTTTGCAAGAAATTCTACAAAACTTTTTTGCGAATGCTCAAAATAATCGGGTGTAAAACCCCAAAAATTCATCGAAACAGGCGTATTTTTGTCAATCTCAATATCTTGATTATCAGCATCTTGGAAAACCAAACGGCTCTCTTTTTCAATGATTTTTGTCCGCTCGGTAACGCCTGTCAGCAAATCGTTTTCATCAACAAAACATTCGCCGCGCGACACAAAGCCATTCTCCGACAGCGTGTTGCCCAAACGATAGGCAACCATACAATAATCGCCCGTTTTGCCTGCCGCAGATTTCAGAAACGAGGCGAGAATTTCAAACGATTCCCTGCCGTAGAAATCATCGGCATTTATCACGCCAAACGGTTCATTTATAACATCTTTCGCCATCAAAACGGCGTGATTTGTTCCCCAAGGCTTTTCTCTTTCGGGGTTAAAAACCGAGCCTTGCGGAACGGAAGAAATCTCTTGAAAAACTACTTTCACCTCGATTTTATCTTCAAATTTGCTGATAACTTCCTTGTAAAATTCCTGTTCAAAACTGTGTCGAATTACAAACACAACTTTGCCAAAACCTGCGCGAATAGCGTCATAAACCGAATAGTCCATAATGGTTTCGCCGCTTGGTCCGATTGTGTCGAGTTGTTTTAGTCCTCCATAACGGCTGCCCATTCCTGCCGCCAAAATTAATAGTGTGGGTTTCATATTTTTTAGTGATTAATGTTTAATTTTTAATGATTAATTGTCTGAATTTTGATTTTATTTCCATTTCCAATCAAGATTAATATTGTGTTCAATACCTAATTTAGAAACAATATATTTGATTGCATTTTCAATTTCTAAAGGGTTAGTTAATTTTTCTTTGGGAATAATAAAAGTTGTTCCTGCTAATAATGGTAAAAAATAATATCTCCCTATTTCGTTCACTTCTCTTACTTGCGAAATATTAATTCTGCTCTCTCCTGAATAATCTATTGTTTCTATACTTTCATCAGTGAATATAACGTTAATTATTTGTCCAAAATTGCTTTTAAGATTCTTATTAATAAATTTTTTGAAATATTTTTTTTCACTCCAATTTGCAAAAAAAGGTAATATAAATACAACCAAAATAGTTGCCGCCAATAACCAATATAATAAAACTATATTATCTGTTGCGCGGTAAATTATCAAACAACATAGGAGAAAAAATACTGTCTCTTCCCACACAAAACTGTATTTACTTTGCTTTTTCTTTCTTCTTGCTGATGAAACATCGTAAAGATAATATTCTAAATAATCTTCTTCGTCTAATGAATAAGTTGTTTCGATGTTCATTTTTTAATGATTTATAAAATTATTAATCAATAACTTCTTGCAAAAAGCACCCGTCCCGCACTCTGTTTGCCTGTAACCATACAAACGCCTTTTTCTTCTTTTCTGTCGAGCGGAATGCAGCGGATAGTGGCTTTGGTTTCGGCTTTGATGCGCTCTTCGGTTTCGGGTGTGCCGTCCCAATGCGCTGACAAAAAACCGCCTTTTTCGAGTTCGGTTTTAAACTCCTCATACGAATTTACCTCGCGCGTTACCGATTTTCTGAAATCAAACGCTTTTTGATAGATATTCTGCTGAATTTCGTCTAAAAGCGCAATAATTTTTGCCTCTATTCCGTCAAAATTTACCGTTTCTTTTTCCAAAGTGTCGCGGCGCATAATTTCCACTGTGCCGTTTTCCAAATCACGACCGCCCATTGCCAAACGCACAGGCACGCCTTTGAGTTCGTATTCGGCAAATTTCCAACCCGGTTTTTTGTTGTCCGAATTGTCAAATTTTACGCTGATATTCAGTGCTTTAAGTTTTTCTACAAGCGGGTTGATTTTTTCGGAAATGGCATCAAGTTGTTCGCTATTTTTGTAAATCGGCACGATAACTACTTGAATTGGCGCGAGTTTCGGCGGCAGCACAAGTCCGTTGTTGTCGGAATGCGCCATTATCAACGCGCCCATCAGCCGCGTGGAAACGCCCCAAGAGGTTGCCCAAACGTATTCAAGTTTATTTTCTTTATTCACAAATTGCACGTCAAATGCTTTGGCGAAATTTTGCCCCAAAAAGTGCGAAGTTCCCGCCTGCAACGCCTTTCCGTCTTGCATCATCGCCTCAATGCAGTAAGTTTCCAACGCGCCCGCAAAACGCTCATTTGCCGATTTTATGCCTTTCACCACAGGCAACGCCATAAAATTTTCGGCAAAAGAGGCATAAACATTCAGCATTTTTTCCGCCTCTTCTACCGCCTCCTCTTTGGTGGCGTGGGCGGTGTGTCCCTCCTGCCACAGAAACTCGGCAGTGCGCAAAAAGAGCCGCGTGCGCATTTCCCAGCGCACCACATTTGCCCATTGATTAATCAAAAGCGGCAGGTCGCGGTAACTCTGAATCCAATTTTTGTAGGTACTCCAAATAATCGTTTCGGAAGTGGGGCGAACAATCAGTTCCTCCTCCAATTTTGCCTCAGGGTCGACAACAACGCCCTTTCCATTCGGGTCGTTTTTGAGCCGATAGTGCGTTACAACGGCGCACTCTTTGGCAAAACCTTCAACGTGGTCTGCCTCGCGCGACAAATACGATTTAGGAATAAAAAGCGGAAAATAGGCATTGACGTGTCCCGTTTCCTTGAACATTTTATCGAGTTGCGCCTGTATTTTTTCCCAAATTGCGTAACCGTAGGGCTTAATCACCATACAGCCGCGCACAGCGGAATTTTCCGCCAAATCGGCTTTCACAACCAAATCGTTGTACCATTGCGAATAATTTTCTTCCGAAGAAGTGAGTTCTTTTAATTCTATTGCCATAAT
>JAISKN010000305.1 GCA_031260925.1 Prevotellaceae bacterium
TCAGGCAACGAAATGGACACGGAAATTCCGCACGTTTTGAGCATTGTCCGCCTCGAAGACACAAAGCGCAAACTTGTTGCCGATTTTTCCGGCGGAATGAAACGCCGCCTTTCGCTCGCTGTTGCGCTGCTGCATAAGCCGCGCCTGCTTGTCCTTGACGAGCCGACAGTTGGGCTTGACCCCGAACACCGCCTTTCGCTTTGGCGCGAGTTCCGCACGCTCGCCAACAACGGCTCGTGCCTGCTTATTACCACTCACGTTATGGACGAAGCCGCATCGTGCGACACAATCGTAATGCTCAAAGAGGGCAAAATCATTGCCAACGGCTCGCCCGAAAGTCTGATGAAACAAACCAACGCAAAAAATCTCGAAGAGGCATTTTTGAAGAGTTAAGATAAAAAATAGGTGTCATTCCCGCGCAGGCGGGAATCCCATTTGTACGATAAAATAAGGAGATTCCCGCCTGCGCGGGAATGACAGGTTTCTTTATTTTATATCCTGTTTTTTAATTGTTTTTCTATTATCTTGATAATTTTCAAAAAATAATTACTACCTTTGCACCCGAATTTTTAATTATTAATTTTCAATTATTAATTAATTTCTGGGGGTGCCTTAATATTTCGGGCTGAGATTATACCCTTTGAACCCGCTGCGTAATAGCAGAATGGGGAAAAAGACAGTTATTCCTGCTTTATTATCACTCTCATTTACAAATTTTTATATAACAATTTCACGCAAAGAGCGCAAAGTTTTTTACGCAGAGCGCGCAAAAAAAATCTCTGCGAACTCTGTGAATATCTCTGCGAACTCTGCGTGAAAAAATCATTCATTTTTAAAAAATTTTGTTTTATGAGAAAGTTTTTTTTCGCTTTATTACTTTTTACGGCAGTTGTGGCAAATGCCCAAAATGCTAACGACAGCACTTTTTCTGCCAAAACTTTGGAAGAAATTGTTGTAACATCAACTCGTTCTTCAAATCAATCTTTATCAACAAAAGAGATTGATAAACAGAATTTGCAAACGCAAAACACAGGTCAAAATCTGCCGTTTTTGCTTTCTACAACGCCCTCGCTGGTGGTTACCTCTGATGACGGGTTGGGCATGGGCTACACCTATTTCCGTATTCGCGGCACCGACCACACGCGCATTAATATGACCATAAACGGCGTGCCGCTCAACGACTCCGAAAGTCAAACGGTGTTTTGGGTGAATATGACCGACTTTGCCTCATCGCTGCAAAATGTGCAGGTGCAGCGCGGAGTTGGAACGAGTACCAACGGCTCATCGGCATTCGGCGCAAGCGTGAATATGCTCACCGACAACGTTGCCGAAAAGCCCTACGCCGCGCTGCATTTCAACGGCGGAATGTACCGCACTTTCCGCGAGATGATTAAAGTAGGTACGGGCTTGATGCCGAGCGGTTTTGCGTTCGATGCGCGGTTTTCAAAGGTCAATTCTGACGGCTATTTGGAACGCGCAAAGTCCGATTTGTACTCTTACAGCGTGTCAGGCGGCTGGTACGGCAAAAAAACTATGGTGAAACTGCTCGCCTTTGGCGGAAAGGAAAAAACCTATATGGCGTGGGACGGCATTACAATGGAACAGTTTGCCGAAAATCCGCGTTTTAATCCTGCGGGAAAGTACAAAGACGACAATGGCGAAACACAATTTTACGACAACCAAACCGATAATTATGCGCAGCAAAACTTTCAACTGCATTTTGCGCACATTTTTAATGATAAATGGAATATAAATGCTGCTTTGCACTACACGCACGGCGAAGGGTATTATGAACAATACAAAACAAAGGCAAAATATAAGAAATTCGGATTAAAAGATTATTATGTAAACAATAATAACGACACAATTTTTGCTGCTGATTTGGAAAGTTCAGGTTTAACACGCACATACACAGATGATTGGGGTGGAACTTATTACGGTTCTGATTTTGTTTATCGAAAAAATCTTGACAATAATTTTTACGGTGTTGTTGCATCTGCAAACTACAAAAATCGTTCGTTGTCAGTTTTTTTTGGCGGTGCGGCAAGCAACTATGTTGGCGACCATTTTGGAAATATAATTTTTGCTCGAAATTATCCCTTTCCGATTCCTATTGATTACGAATATTACCGCAATACAGGCAAAAAATTTGATGCAAATGTTTATCTGAAAGCGAATTATAAATTTTTAAAAATGTTTTCGGTTTTTGCCGATTTGCAATATCGGCGCGTAAATTATTCTATTGACGGAATAAATGCAGACGGTTTGCAGCCGATACCTGTTTCAGAAAAATTTAAATTTTTCAATCCAAAAATTGGTTTAAATTTTAATAAAAACGGACATAACGCCGATTTTTCGTTTGCCGTTGCCAACCGCGAGCCGAAGCGCGACAACTATACCGAGGCGGGCATTCACGATATTCCCAAGCCCGAAACGCTGTTTGATTATGAACTCGGTTACAGTTTTTCGCATAAAATATTTACTGTCGGCGCAAATTTATATTTTATGCAGTACAAAAATCAACTTGTGCTTACGGGCAAATATTCGGACACAGGCAAGGCACTTACGCAGAATGTAGAAAAATCGTACCGCGCAGGCGTGGAGTTTGTCGGCGGCGTGGAGTTTGCAAAATGGCTGCGCTGGGACGTAAATCTGACGTTGAGCCAAAACAAAATTCTCAATTACGCCGATTGGGTTGATGACTGGACTTCGGGCGACCAGATTGAAGTAAATTACGGACAAACCGACATTTCGTTTTCGCCAAATATCACCTTTGGAAGTTTGCTGCACTTTTCGCTCAAAGGAGTTTTTGCCGATTTTCAGACAATCGGCGTCAGCAGGCAGTTTTTGGACAATACGCAGAATGTCGGCGCAATGCTGAAACCGTATTGCGTGAATAATTTTGTGGTCGGGTACAATGTAGGGGCGCGATTAATCGCGCCCCTACGGGCAATTACATTTAAACTTCAAATAAATAATATTTTCAACGCGAAATATATTTCAAACGGTTGGGCATATTCTTATTTTGAGAGCGCAGATGCCGCAGGAAACTATTTGCCCGCAAACCAAAAATACGACAA
>JAISKN010000345.1 GCA_031260925.1 Prevotellaceae bacterium
AAGAACAAAAATGTCTACTTTTGCAAAATCAAATTCACTGAAAAAATTCAAAATGTCCACTTTTAATAATTAATTAATCAAAAAAAAAATTTCAGTGTCTACTAAATGCGGCCGGTACAATGTATTTTGAATTGTTGCAACATTGATTTGAAAAATGTGTAAAAAATATTCGTTTTTGATTGAAAAAATGTGTATCTTTGCCGATAAATTGATTAAAGAAATGCGATATGTACAGAAAGATAATAAAGCAACTTATTGATTGGAAACAGGATAAAAACCGCAAACCTCTTATTTTAGAAGGAGCAAGGCAAACAGGCAAAACATACATTTTGCAGCAGTTTGGTAAAGAACATTACAAAAACGTTGCCTATATCAATATGGAGAATGCTTCCGACGAACTAAAACAGATTTTTTCAGGTTCTATTTCTCCGCGACGCATTGTACAACAATTGGAACTTATGTTTGGTTTTGCTATTTTACTTGAAAAAACATTGCTGATTTTTGACGAAGTGCAGGAGATTCCCCGCGCGCTTACCTCATTGAAATATTTTTGCGAAGAAGCACCTGAATATCACGTTGTTGCTTCCGGCAGTTTGCTGGGCATTTTTTTACATCCCGGCACAAGTTTTCCTGTCGGTAAAGTGGATTTTATGAAAATGCAGCCGATGGATTTTGAGGAATTTCTCATCGCCAACGGGGAACAGCAACTTGTAGATTTTGCCCGAAAAAACGTTAATGATTTGAAATTTCTGACCGAAAAACTCTACGATTATTTCAAGTATTATTTAGTAATAGGCGGTATGCCGGAGGTTGTGCAATCTTGGATTATTGACAAAAACATTGAAAAAGTGGAGAAAATTCAAGATACAATTTTGCAAACCTATATTAGAGACTTTTCCAAACACGTCAAAGAGCATGAATCTATCCGAATTAAGCAAGTTTTTGATTCTTTACCTGAGCAGTTTGCCAAAAAGAATGAAAAATTTATTTACGGTGTTGTACGTGAAGGAGCAAGAGCAAGAGAATATGAATTAGCGATCGAGTGGTTGCTCGCCGCCGGAATTGCTCGCCGCGTAAATTGTGTAAAATGTGGCGACAAATTACCGTTGCGGGCATACAACGAGCGAAACTCGTTCAAACTGTATTTCATTGATGTGGGGTTGTTTAGATATTTTGCCAAAATTCCAACTTCCATCGTGCTTGATAAAACCGCGATTTTTGACGAGTTTAACGGATTACTTGTTGAACAATATGTTTTGCAGGAGTTGAACAAATATGAACTTTTTTACTGGACAAGCGGCTCGCAGGCAGAAGTTGATTTTGTTATGCAGTTAGACGGACAAATTGTACCCATAGAAGTAAAAAGTGGCTTAAACGTCAAAGCCCAAAGTTTGCGGGTCTATAGAGAAAGATACAGCCCCGAACTTGCTATTCGGTTTTCGCTTTTGCCCCTCGAAAAAAACAACGGATTGTTGAATATTCCACTGTATTACAGTTTCCTATTTCCAATAATAGAAAGCCAAAATCAGCGTTTTTAAATTCACATCATTTCTAAAACAGGCGAAATAGAAAAAAAAATAATGAAAACCAAATCTCTCATATTTTGCATAATTGCTTTGCTGTTGCTCTCGTACAACAACAATCTCCACCGCCGCCACGAGAACAGAAGTCAGGAAAATACTGCCGAAATTTCTGTCTCGGGAAAGCCGGTTCCTGCTTTTCAAATCAAAAAAGGCGTGAAGTGCGCTGTGCGCGTTGTCGGCATTACTGACGGCGATACTTTCAAAGGTCTTACTGCCGACAATCAGCAAGTTAAGTGTCGCATTTTCGGCATTGACGCGCCAGAAAAGAATCAGGCATTTGGACAGAAATCGAAGCAATATTTATCGGAGTTGATTTTCGGCAAAACCGTTACAATCAAAATTCAGGGTAAAAGTTGGGACAGAGCGGTTGTGTGGGCTTATACCAAAGAAGGTAAAGATATTTCCGCCGAGATGCTCCGCGCAGGGATGGCGTGGCACTACAAAAAATATTCCGATGACGCGGAATACGCGAAACTTGAAAATCAAGCCCGCAGGCAAAAAGTTGGTTTGTGGGCAGACAAAAATGCTGTCGCGCCGTGGATTTTTAGAAAAAAACAATAATAGATGATAATTCTGTTTCAATGTCGCGGGATTGTTCCTTTCCTGAAAAGTTTGTCTAAAAACATTTCAAAGCGCGTGTCAAGCGAATGCTCATCAATAATTTTCATAAACCAGACTGTCATCGCGTAAGTTATAATGATGTCTAAAAGGCAATGCTGGTGCAAAAAAAGCGTGCTTAAACTTATCAAAACGCCCATTAAAATCATCGGGTAACGCCAAAACCAGCGCGTGCCGTTTTTGAACGCGAAGAAAATAAACAGAGCCGCCCAATAGTTATGATACGATGGGAAAGACCCCCAAATATTATCGCCTGATCGCGAGAGATTTTTAATCGTGTCATAAAACGGCGCGGCGGGCGAAAGGACGTTGATGGTGCCGTCAATAAAATCGCGCGGCGTAGTAGTACTTGGCATAAGCGCGTAAATAATAGAGCCGATGATATACATGAAAAACGAATTTACAACGTATTGATAATACGATTTTTTGCCGCCGGAAAGATACATAACGAGCGGCAAGACAACAAACCAAATAAAAGGCCACGGGATATAAATCGCGAAAAGCGGCGTGAACCACGGCGTAAGCCTATCAAAAGGCAGTTGTAAATTGAGCGTGTTGTTGATGCCAAAAAACGCCCCGGCTTGCTCGGCAATATAAAAATACGAGATAGTCTCCAGCAAATAAATCGCCACGCTTACTACGACAACTTGCAAAACAATTCTTTGAATATTTTTACTTTTCATATTGTAAGTTATTTTATATAAGACTAAAAATTTTTGTTCTGTGTTATTTGTTTAATTTTTAATACATTCCATTTTACCCGATTTTACTTCATTTTTCCTTAACAAGGAAGTGCAAAGATAGCATAAAATTTTTTAAATTAAATTAATCTTTCAATTTATCAGTTATAATGAAGAAATGCCTAATCATAGTAGGCTTGCTGGGATAAGGATTCGTCATGGGGAACCTGACCCGCGATTTCCTGATAAAGCAGGGGATTCCCGCTTTCGCGGGAATGACGCGGCTTTTCTACTTTTGAAACAGACTCTTTACAATTTGTTGTTTTTTCGTATTTTTGAATGAAGGAAAGAGCGTTTTGGTTGATGAGTTTGGCAAATATGTAGCATAGCCATCAC
This sequence comes from Prevotellaceae bacterium, assembly GCA_031260925.1. GTDB lineage: Bacteria > Bacteroidota > Bacteroidia > Bacteroidales > Paludibacteraceae > F0058. The sequence continues at coordinate 3,278 of JAISKN010000345.1, forward strand.
TACTTATTTTGCTACTTAAAAGAAACATTTTTTTTATTTTTTGCTATTTATAAAAAACATTTTGTATCTTTGCAAAAAATATTTTGTTATGGACAGTTTAGTAAAAATCTACCTGAGGTTATTGCAGGAAACGGATGCAAAGCATTTTCGTTATCTCTATCAAAATATTGATTGGGATGAGCGCTGCATTGCTATTATCGGGGCAAAAGGAGTTGGAAAAACTACAATGTTGCTGCAGCATATTAAGCATACTTTCGCGAATAAAGACGAGGTGCTTTTCGCGAGTTTGGACAATACTTGGTTTGCTAATCACAGTATTTTTCAGTTGGCAGACGAGTTTTATATGAACGGCGGGACGCACTTGTTTTTGGACGAGATCCATCATTATCCGAATTGGGCGACTGAGATTAAAAACATTTACGACAGTTTCCCGAAACTGAAAATCGTTTTCACCGGCTCTTCGCTATTGCAAATTTATAAATCTACTGCCGACCTGTCGCGCAGGGTTGTCTATGAAACGCTTGAAGGACTGTCTTTCAGGGAATTTCTGAAATTTGAAAAAATCGGCGATTTCCCGGCTCTTTCGCTACAAGAAATTGTTGAAAATCATCAAAATATAGCCTTTAAGATAACAGAAAACCTGAAAATAATACCTTTGTTCAAAAAGTATTTGAAAAACGGTTATTATCTGTTTTATAAAGAAGGTTTGCGGAAGTATGAAACCAAATTGCAGGAGGCGATAAATAATGTGATTGATGTTGATGTTCCTGCCGTCGAAAATATTGAGTTTGAGTCGCGACATAAACTGAAAAAACTGTTAGCAATTCTTGCAACCTTAGTGCCTTACACCCCGAAAATTACCGATTTAGCCGCAGCGATAGACAGCAACAGAAACAATACTGTCAGATATTTATCGCTGTTGGCAAATGCAAAATTGCTGAATTTGATTTCGTACCAAAACAAGACAATCGGCGATTTAACAAAGCCCGACAAGGTTTTGCTGAACAATACCAATTTATCGTATATATTTGGTAATGCGAATATTGGAAGTGCAAGAGAGACATTTTTTATCAATCAGTTAAGCGCCGTTGCCAATGTCATTCTTGCCCCGCAAGGTGATTTCATTGTTGATAATTACACTTTTGAAGTTGGCGGAAAAAGGAAAACCTTTGAGCAGATAAAAGACCTTCCAAACAGTTTTGTGGTAGCCGATGACATTGAAATCGGGCATAAAAACAAAATCCCGCTCTGGCTGTTTGGAATGATGTATTGAATTGGACAATCGGTGATACGGTTGCCCGATTATTTTGTTTCTACATCATTTTTTACTTTTATGCATCATTGTCTCTGTTTTTGATGCAGAAATTTTGAAAATTGAGCAGAAAAGTGTATTTTTGCAGTCAAAAATTCAAAGCACAAAGGCATCTAACAGGATAGAGGGTATTTTTACTTCCGATGATATATCAATTCCACTCCAAACAATATCTTGCAACTGCACAGGGATTTGTACGCATACAGCTATTCCGCTGTTTGTACTTGATTTTCTGTGCATTAACACCTTCAATGACGACAACGGACGAATGAGCCGTTTGCTCACACTTTTGCTGCTGTATCGCAGCGGATATATTGTCGGCAAATATATCAGTATGGAAATGTTGATTGAGAAAAGTAAGGAAACCTACTATGAGGCGTTGCAGGAAAGTTCGTATTTGTGGCACGAATCTGAAAATAACTATCTGCCTTTTCTGCGGTATTATTTGGGCGTTATGGTTAAAGGATACCGCGAGTTTCAAGACAGGGTAGAACATTTGCAATACCGAAATCTGTCGAAATCGGAAAGAATAAAATCAGTTTTTGACAAAAAAACAGGCAAAATCACCAAATCGGAAATCATCTCTCTTTGTCCCGATATTAGCCAAACCACTATTGAAAGAACGTTGAATGAACTTCTTAAAAGCGGCTACATAGAAAAAACAGGTAAAGGAAAATCTACGGGATATGTAAAAAATAATTGGCGTTGTTGCCGAAAAACACATCGTTCATTTGGTCAAATAAGTAACAAAACCTGCCCATGCATTCATGAGGAATGTTTCCAACAACTATTTTTTTATCATTGTAACAAATGTTACAGTTTATTCTATAAATTTTATTCCCGCCGTAGGCGGGGATAACTCATTTTTATTGGTTTGTATGTATTTTGGAAAATTCATGTATCTTTGCGTTTTGACGCAATATAAAATCCTATGCAAAAAACATCTGATGTATTGACAATTAAAGAGGCAAGTGAGTGGGCTACAAATTATTTGGGAAAATCTGTAACTCCGTCTAATATTTCGTATCTGATCCAATACGGAAGGGTTAGAAAAATAGGCGAAAACGGTTCAACACAAATTGCATTGAACGACCTGATTAATTATTACAAATCGTTTAATGGGGCGCGGGAGGTAATATTCAAAGAGCGTCTTGGGGACGACCTCAATTGGGCGCTCTCTTTCGACCAATATAAAGAGGCAGAAACCACAAAACACGTTCATCGCTTGCATCCATACAAAGGCAAATTTATTCCGCAACTTGTTGAGTATTTTCTTGATAATCATACGGATAAATTTAAAACAGAAACATATTTCAAAAAGGGCGATATTGTGCTTGACCCGTTTTCGGGCAGTGGAACTACGATGGTGCAGGGCTGCGAACTCGGGATGAATGTCGTTGGCATTGACGTTTCCGCTTTTAATTCGCTGATTGGAAACTGCAAGGTTTCGCATTATGATTTTACTGATTTACAGAAAGTTATCAACGAAATTACAAAAAAATTAGAAGCGTTTATCAAAAACTCAAATGCCCCTGTGTTTGAAGAACGACTTTTGCTGGCTCTGAATGAGTTTAACAATCAGTATTTTCCGGTGCCGGAATATAAATACCGTCTTCGCAACGGCGAAATTGACGAAAAAAACTACGGTGCGGAAAAAGAAAAAGAGTTTTTGCCTGTTTATCAAAATCTTGTAAATCAATACAATATAAAACTGAAACAAGACAAAGACGAAACATTTTTGGATAAATGGTTTTCGGCGCACATTCGCAGTGAGATTGACTTTGTATTTGAAGAAATCAAGAAAATTCAAAATATTAATACGAAAAAGATTGTCAGCGTGATTTTGAGCCGCACCATTCGCAGTTGCAGAGCCACCACTCACGCCGATTTGGCAACGCTAATCGAGCCAATTACAACGACTTACTATTGCCACAAGCACGGTAAAATCTGCAAGCCGCTGTTTTCGATTCTCAAATGGTGGAAAACCTATTCGAAAGATACGGTTAGCCGTTTGCAGCAATTTAACCGCCTGCGCACAAACACGTTTCAACTTTGCTTGACGGGCGATAGCCGCGAAATTGATATTTTTTCAGAGGTAAAAAAACGCAATGCTGCATTTGGCGAATTGCTTGTAAATCAGAAAATTAAAGGCATTTTTTCTTCGCCGCCATACGTTGGACTGATTGATTATCACGAACAGCACGCCTACGCCTACGATTTATTTGGTTTTGAGCGCAAAGACGAATTGGAAATCGGACCGCTTTTCAAAGGGCAAAAATTGGATGCGCAAAAATCATACATTCAGGGCATTAGCGATGTTTTGAACAACTGCAAACGCTTTTTGGCAGAAGATTACGATGTTTTCCTTGTCGCCAACGACAAGTACAATATGTACCCGACTATCGCAGAAAATGCCGGAATGAGAATTGTCAATCAATTCAAACGCCCGGTGCTGAACAGGACGGAAAAGGACAAGGGGGCGTATTCGGAAGGGATTTTTCATTTGAAAGACAATAAGGTCATTAAGGACAATATTGTCAATAAAGACCATAATAACTTTAAACCAAAAACCAATGACTAACAACAACTCACAAAACTTTATTCCAAAACACGGTGGCTACAAGAAACTGCTGAGTTATCAGAGAGCAGAAATTATCTATGACGGCACCATTTATTTTGTAAATCGTTTTTACAGAAAGCCCGACCGCACCATAGACCAAATGGTGCAGGCGGCACGCAGCGGTAAACAAAATATTGCAGAGGGTTGTATGGCATCTGCGACTTCAAAGGAAATGGAGATAAAATTGGTAAATGTGGCACGAGCATCGCTTGAAGAACTGAAAATTGATTATGAAGATTTTTTGAGAACGAGAAAATTGCCAATTTGGACAATAGAACATCGTTTGGTAACTCGTTTTAGAGAATTGAATAAAACGCCTAATGCCACTTACCAAACTTTTGAAAAAGCAATAGAAAATGAAAATCCTGAAATATGTGCCAATGTGATGATTTGTCTGATAAACATTGCATCATATCTTCTGGCTCGACAAATTCAATCGCTTGAAAAGGATTTTTTGGAAAATGGCGGTCTGCGGGAAAGAATGACAAAAGCAAGAATTGACAGTAGAAATAATAATAAAAACAAATAAAATATGGTACCGGATTTTCAAACTATTATGCTTCCTATATTAAAGATTTTGGAAGACAACAAAGAACACAAATTGCAAGAGCTAATCTCAAAGATTTGTGATGAATTTAACCTTTCCGAAGAAGAAAGGAATGAACTCGTTCCAAGCGGCGTTCAAACCAAGATTTATAATCGTGTTACTTGGGCAATGACTCATTTCAAAAAGGCAGGGCTTGCAGTTTCGCCAAAAAGAAGCACTTTTGTTATCGGTGAAAAAGGGATAGAAGTATTAAAATCAAAACCATCACGAATTGATTTAAAATTTCTAAAAGAAATCCCCGAATATCAAAAATGGAAAGAAACTTCAAAAGGAACTCATTCTGTTGAAAAAAATAACATTAATGAATATTCTCAAGAAGAATTAGAAACCAGAACTCCAGAAGAACTTTTGGAAGATTCTTATTCTCAACTTAAAGAAGAACTTGCAATAGAAATAATTGAAAAAATAAAAGAATGTTCTCCAAGTTTCTTTGAACGGTTAGTTGTTGATTTGTTGCTGAAAATGGGATATGGTGGCTCAAAAAGAGGAAAAGTAACCGGAAAATCAGGAGATGGTGGAATTGATGGAATTATTGACGAAGACAAATTAGGACTTGATTCCATTTATATTCAGGCAAAAAAATGGGATACCGTTGTTGGAAGACCTGAAATTCATAAATTTATTGGTGCGCTTGCAGGACAAGGTGCAAAAAAAGGGATTTTTATTACAACTTCAAATTTCACCAAAGAAGCGAGCGAATATCAACCTAAAAACGATACAAAAATTGTTTTGATTGACGGTATTCGTTTAGCAAATTTAATGATAGAACATAGTGTAGGTGTTGCTACCAAAATCAATTATGAGGTCAAAAAGATTGATAGCGATTATTTTGAAGAAATGTAAAATATAAAAATATGCCACTATCCAATCAACAAAAAACTAAAATTCAACAAGTTATCTCAACTTGTCTTCGTAACAAATTCCAAAATTACGAGGCAAAAGATAACTTTATGCCTTTTCATTTTCGCTTACTCGGAAAGGACAGATTGGCGTTGTATTCATTTATGCAGTCGCTTTTGACAACTTTCGGCACAAGTATTTTTGAGCCGGTTGCTGCTGCTTTGGCAAAAACGCAATTTGCGAAAGTGGAAACTCAATATACAGTTGGAAACCGGATTTTTAGCGATTGTCAGCAAAAAGTGCAATCTGTAATCAACAGATTGACAATCAACCCTAAACCGGATAAAATCGCTGAACTTGCCGAGTTAAAAACCTCATTGACAGGCACTATCAACAAATTGAAACCTGCAAAAGTGGATTTGTTTGTAGAAACTCACGATGGCGAACAGTATTTGTTTGACTTGAAAACCGCCAAACCCAACAAAGGCGACTTTCAAAAGTACAAGCAAACGCTCTTGGAATGGGCAGGAATTGCATTAACAACAGACAAAAATGCTAAAATACACACTCTTATCGCCATTCCGTATAATCCATACGAACCGCAACCCTACCAATTTTGGACATTGGCGGGAATGTTGGATTTGGAACACGAGTTGATGGTTGCAGAAAAGTTTTGGGATTTTCTTGGCGGAAACGGCGCATACAACGATTTGCTCGACTGTTTTGAGCAGGCGGGAATGGAATTAAGACCGGAAATTGACGAATATTTTGCAAGGTTTAATAAATGAAATGATTATGTCCTCACCACAAAACATAGAGTACAAAAAATCGCTGACTAAGCAGCATTTATTGAAACGCCCACAAGACATCGAATGGGACATCCTCTCCCTCTTCCGCCAACACGCAAACCCCGCGCAGGCGGCGCCAATGGCGGCATATATGCGCAATATTTGCTCGTTTTTGGGGATTAACAAACCGTTGCGGGCGACGCTGCAAAAGCCGTTTCTGAAAGAGGCAAAACAGCATACCGCCATCGATTGGGAGTTCGTGAACAAATGCTGGACGCTCGAACGCGAATTTCAGTACCTCGCGCTCGATTATCTGCGAACTGTAGCCAATCTGCTGACTATCAACGATATTCCAAATTTGAGGCAACTCGCCGTTACCAAATCGTGGTGGGATACGATCGACTGCTTAGACCGCATCGTTGGCGGCATCGCGCTCCGTGATCCGAAAGTCAATGAGATACTGCTGCAATGGAGCGTTGACGATAATTTTTGGCTGCGTCGCATCGCCATCGATCATCAACTGCTGCGAAAAGAGCGGACAGATACCGCGCTTTTGGAAAAGATTATCATCAATAATCTCGGTCAGAAAGAGTTTTTTATCAACAAAGCAATCGGCTGGAGTTTAAGGGAATACAGCAAAACTAATCCGGCGTGGGTGCGCGATTTTATTGCAAAATACCGCGACCGAATGGCAAATCTTTCGATCAGGGAAGCAAGTAAATATATCCTTAAATCCGCAAATTTTTTTTTAAATAACTGCAAAGTTTTGTGCTACAAAACTTTGCAGTTTCATTATTTTCACTTATCTTTGTACTCTAAAACCAAATAATTGATAATAATG
>JAISKN010000315.1 GCA_031260925.1 Prevotellaceae bacterium
TGATTTAAACACCAGCGCAGCGCGTTTGCATACCATTTGTCGAGTGCAGCAAGCCATTTCATAAATGTTTTTTCGTACCAGCCAGCCGTTGTTGATATTTCTTCTACTTCGCCTTTTTCATTAATAATAATTTTTTTACTTTTTAATAAAATAGACGACAACATAGGCGTAAGAGCGATAGCCACCGCAGCCGAAACCACGATACAGATTGTTACAATCCAGCCGAGTTCTTTAAACATAATGCCCGCCTGTCCGCCAAGCATTGTGAGCGGCAAAAATACAGCAACAATAACCAGCGTTGTGGCAATAACCGAAGTCCAAACCTCGTTGGTGGCGTAGATTGCCGCCTCTCGCGGTCGAGAGCCGCGTTCTATGTGCCTCATTATATTTTCCAGCACCACAATGGCATCATCTACCACAAGCACCACCGCTATTGTTAGCGAACATAAAGAGATAATATTCAGCGAACTGCTGGCGAGATTAAGATAAATAAACGCCGTTACAAGCGAAATTGGTATCGCAAGCGAAATAATAAGCGTGGCTCGCCATTTGCCCAAAAATAGCAGCACGATAAGCATTACAAACAGAAATGCGTACATTACCGCCTCCGACAAGCCGTTGATTGAATTTTGAATATTCTCGGCAGAGTCGTAAATCATTTGAAATTTAATGTCTGACGGAACATTTTGCTTGATTTCTTCCATCATTGTGCGCACCTTTTTGGCGATTGCCACAGTGTTTGCGCCTGTCTGTTTCATAATAACAAGGCGCACGCCGTCCTGTCCGTTGATTTTTTCGTCAAGAGTGATGTCGCGTATTGTGTCGCGCACAGTAGCCAAGTCCTTGACAAACACCGATTTGCCTAATCTGTTGGCAACTACAATATCGCTAATTTCGGAACTTTCGATATATTCGCTCTGAACACGCAGTTGATACTGCTCTTTGCCCATTTTTACCGAGCCGCTGGCAAGATTGAGGTTGTTTGCCCCGATTGCCTGCCCGACCTGCTCAACGGAAAGTTTGTAGGCATCGAGTTTGGCTTGGTCGAGGTCAATATAAACGTACCTTTCGGGCGCGCCAGAAAGCGAAATATTACCGATGCCGTCAATTCTGTTGAGAACATTGATAACGTTGTCTTCCAAAATTTTGTCCAAGCCCGAATAACTCTCTTTTGCCGTAACCGCATATTGCATAATCGGCATCATCGAGGTAGAAAGTTTGAAAATCATCGGGCGCGAGCAGCCGTCAGGCAGATTGTCATACACCATATCAATCGCCGAGCGCACATCATTCACCGCCTCAGTAACGTCTTGTCCCCAGTTCAACTCCAACGCCACAATCGACATATTATCTTTCGACTGCGAGGTAATTTCCTTTAACCCATCGACAGAGTTAAGGGCATTTTCCAAACGTTTGGTAACGTTGGTTTCAATTTCCTCGCCGTTAGCACCCGGATATGTCGTCATAATCGACACATACGGTATGTCCATTTCGGGAAACTGGTCAATCGGCAGTTTCGTAAACGAAAACACGCCGAACACAACAACCGCCACAAAAATTAATGCTGTGGTAATCGGTTTATCTATTGCTGTTTTGTAAATTGCCATTTTATTTATTTTATTTTTTACAAGATTAACACGATTTTCAGGATTAACAAGTTCTATTTTTTTATGTAAATCTTGAAAATTTTGTTTGTTATTTATTTTAAAAATTTACATATTTAATTAAAAATCTGTTAATCTTGAAAATTATGTAAATCTTGTTTATTTGTATTTTTATAAACTCTAAATTTTCTTTTAACTTGACACGAAGAGCCGAAATTAATTAACAACCCATTATCAATACTCGTTGCAGCAAGATAATTAACAACTTGTTTTTCGTGAGCAACTGTAAGATTTTCAACTGCTTTGAGTTCAATAATCAAACAATCTTCAACTAAAATATCTGCAAAATAATCTCCAACCAATTCATCTTCATAATAAACTGAAATAGGATATTGCGCTTCTGCTTTAAGTCCAATTTTTTTGAGTTCAATCATTAATGATTTTTCATAAATTTTTTCCAAAAAACCTGCACCAAGCGTTGAATGAACTTTATATGCTGCACCAATTACAATTTGCGTTATTTCATTAATATCTCTCATATATTTAATTTTTTTACAGGATTAACACGATTTTCAGAATTTACATAAAATAAGAATTTGTTAATCGTGCAAATTATGTTAATCTTGTTTAATGTTTTTTTTTACAGAATTAACACGATTTTCAGAATTTACATAAATAAAAACCTGTTAATCTTGAAAATTTTGTTAATCTTGTTCAATATTCAGTTTTGCGCCATCAACCAATCGTGCCTGCCCAACGATAATAAGTTCATCGCCCTCTTTGATTTCGGAAGATATGATTTCGGTTTGGTCGTCAAATCTTTGTCCGAGCGTTACGGCAATTCGTGTTGCAATGCCGCCGCGATTGACAAACACATAACGGTCGTTTGCGCCCTGCTGTTTCAACACTGCCTGATAAGGCACAACGATTGCATTAACCTGACCGAGCGAAAGCGATGTTTTGACGTACATTCCGGGTCTGAGTTTTTGATTGCCGTTCGGAATATCAAGTTTCACAGTGAAAGTGTGCGTTGAGGCATCAATAGTCGGATACACAATTTCGATTTTGCCCTTAAATGTTTCTTCGGGGTAAATATCTGACACGATTTCAAGTGCCAAACCCTGTTTTACCACAGGAAAATAACTTTCAGGAATATTGATATACGCTTTGAGGCGCGTGATTTGCGCAAGCAGGAAAATCGGTTTTGCGGGCGAATACATCTCGCCGTTTTCGTAGTTTTTAGTTGCTACCACGCCAGCAAACGGTGCGCGGACAAAAGTATTTTTCTGCAAAAACGCCTCATTTTCTTTTGCCACGTCATACTGCGCTTTGAGTTGGTCATACACGCTTTGCGCAATGTTGCCCGATTTGAGCAACGCCTCCATACGCGCAAATTCCACCGCGAGAGTGTTTGTCTGCACTTTGGCAGAGTTCAACTGCGTTTGGTCCATACGCACGAGCAAAGTGCCTGCCGCAACTTTCGCGCCCGGCTCCACAAAAATCTGCTCGATATTGCCCTGCACAGACGGCGCAATATTGACCTGCTCGTAACCTTCGAGCGTTGTAGAATATTCTACCGTTCTGGTAATTTCCTTTGGCGTAAGGGTTTGCACCTTCACGTTTTCGGTTTTTGCCTCTTCGGTTTTTGCCCCTTTTTCACCGCAGCCAGCAAAAACTAATGCCGATGCTGCCAAAATTAATACTGTTTTTTTCATTATTTATAATGTTTTTAATTATTTTGTTTTTTTTACAAGATTGACAAGATTTTCAGAATTTACATAAATAATATTTTGTTAATCGTGCAAATTATGTTAATCCTGTTTAATATTTATTTTTTTACAAAGAACACCATTTTTTTAGGTTTTGTTTTAGTTTAAAAATAATTTCTGTTTTCCAAGTTGTTTTGCGTTTAACTTGCTGACAACTTTTTTGCCTGTTTCTTTTTCGAGTTTCAAGCGGGCTTCCAGAGCAATATTTCCGCCTCGCTTGGCAATATTTTCGTGTTCCTGCATTGTTTCAGGGTTGGAAACTTCGGAAATCTCCTTTGTTGATAGTTCCGCCAACATATTTATAACCAATTCTTTATTAGTCATATTGTCGCGCAGATTTTCTTTTTTCAACCCTTTTAATTGTTTGTATTCTTTTGCCGATTTCCCTGACCAAGTTTTATAAATAATATCAGTTAAAGAGGCAAATTGTACGCCCTCTTGCAAGCCGTGCCGTTTCCATTCATCAGTTAAATCTTTACGAATTTCAATACTTTTCAGCCGTTGATTTATCCAATTTTCGCTGTAACCCAAACGCCTGTAATCTGTCATCGCCTGTTCAATCGACAATTCGGGGTCTTGCAGTTGGTCGAGCCGTTCCTTTGCAACACTTGCAAGCCACTGCTTAAACGGCTCGGCTTTCGGCGAAGGAATGGACTGAATAATACGGAAAATCTGCTCTGTATCGGCAACATCTGTCATTCGCATTTTGCTGTCGGCAGCGATTAAATTCAACTGACTACAAATTGTAGTCGGTTGAACGCCCTCTTGTTTTAAGCGAGTTTTTAAAACACTCCAATATTTTCGTGCGCCGTCGTGTGTTGGCTGTTCCGTTAAAACTTCAACCACATCAACAACTGAAAAATACCACTCTTCCGTATCCTCATTCCACGCAGTACGAATTTTTTTATCTTCAAAAAGTTGAATTTTGTTGTCCATAATAGTTTTGTTTTTTTTACAAGATTAACAAGATTTTCAGAATTTACATAAAATAAGAATTTGTTAATCGTGCAAATTATGTTAATCCTGTTTAATATTTATTTTTTTACAGAATTAACAAGATTTTCAGAATTCACATAAAATAATAACTTGTTAATCCTGAAAATCGTGTTAATCCTGTGAAGTGTCTTATTTGTTCAATAAATTTCTCAACGCTACCTGCGCATTCACCATATCAAGCAACGCCTGAATGTAGGAATTTTGCGCGGTTATAAAATCGGTGCTTGCAAGCGTAACTTCCAACGAAGACGCTTTGCCGTAACGGAATTTTTCCGACACATTATTAAATACGCGGTTGGTTACGTCAATGTTTTTTTTCTGAATTTGGAAATTTTCGTAAGCCGAATTAAGATTAAATCTCAACTGTTTATTCTGAATTTTCAACTGATTTTCGGTGTCGTCAAACGTATTTTGTGTTTTTGCATAATCAATTTTCTTTTCTGCTATCGCCTCAAAAACGCGCCCCGATGTAAAAAGCGGC
>JAISKN010000176.1 GCA_031260925.1 Prevotellaceae bacterium
CTTTTTATTACTATTTCAGGCGATTGCGGGTCAAGCCCGCAATGACACCTCTTTTTTATGGCTTATTTAAGTGCCTAATTCAATATTTTTTTTATAGACACAAAAAATCAATAATTTCAGAAAAAAATTGTAATTTTGCGCACAAAAAAATCTTTGTTTTTTTATTGTAATACTTTGCGTCTTTGTGTCTTTGCGCCTTAGCGTTCAAAAAATACTTTCTTAACGCAAAGTCGCGAAGACGAAAAGTCGCAAAGAGAATATAACATTAATTACTACTTAACAAATGACAAAACAGCAATTATTAGACGAAAGATATATGCGAATGGCGCGAATTTGGGCGGAAAATTCGTATTGCGAACGGCGCAAAGTAGGCGCGCTGCTTGTGAAAAACAAAATGATTATCTCCGATGGCTACAACGGCACACCATCTGGCTTTGAAAACTGCTGCGAAGACGACAGCAACAACTCAAAGCCGTATGTGCTGCACGCGGAGGCAAATGCGATTTCAAAAATTGCCCGCTCGCACAACAGCAGTGAGGGCGCAACGCTTTACGTTACTGCCTCGCCGTGTATGGAATGCGCAAAACTCATTATTCAAGCGGGAATCAGGCGCGTGGTTTATGGCGAAAATTACAGAATTATGGACGGAATTGATTTGCTCAAAAGAGCAGAAATTGAAATAGAACTTGTTGAAATGTAAAATGTAAAATTTAAAATGTAGAATTATTAAATTCAATAACTTACAAATATTAAACAAATAAAAAATATTTGAACAAAATTCACATAATGTGCATAATTTACAAAAAATATGTTAATTTTGTAAAAATTATAAACAAATGAAAACAATGAAAAAAACATTTTTGCCAATAATTATTGCGGTTTCAATAATTATTGGAGTTCTTATCGGAAATTTTTATGCCATAAGGCAAACTAAAAATTTTGCGAAAAATACGAATAAAATTTCGGAAGTGCTGAATGTTATCAACAATGCTTATGTTGAAAATATTGATATGGACAGCGTTTTAGAAAGCGCGCTGACCAATATTATCGCGCAACTTGACCCGCACAGTTCGTATATTCCTGCATCGGAACTCGAAGGCGTGAATGAGGAGTTGGCAGGGAAATTTTACGGTATAGGCGTGCAGTTTAACCTGCAAAGCGACACAATATATATAATTAATGTTGTGGCTGGCGGTCCTTCGGAACGAGCGGGCTTGCTTGCGGGCGATAAAATTGTTGCCGTAAATGACTCCGCTTTTGTGGGTAAAACTATTACCAACAAAAAAGTTTTGGAAACTTTGAAGGGTGAAAAAGGCACAGAAGTGAAAGTTGGGATTGTGCGCAAAGGTGTAAATAAAGTGCTGAATTTCAGTCTTATACGAGATGAAATTCCTGTAAAAAGCATTGATATTGCGTATATGATTGCACCGAAAATCGGCTATATTTCAGTAAATAAATTTGGTGAAACAACGCAACAGGAATTTCAAGATGCGATTGCAAAACTGATGCACAGCGGCGCACAAAAAATGATTATTGACCTGCGCGGAAATGCCGGCGGTTATATGAACGCAGCGCAAAATATGCTGAATCAGTTTCTCAAAAAAGGCGATTTGATTGTTTATATGGAAGGTGCGCACCAAAAACGTGTGAATTTTGTGGCTGACGGCTCTGGCTCGTGCCAGAATATTGAGTTGGCGGTACTCATTGACGAGTTTTCGGGGTCGGCATCGGAAATTTTTGCTGGTGCAATTCAGGACAACGACAGAGGCGCGATTATAGGCAGGCGCAGTTTCGGAAAAGGGCTTGTGCAGCAGCAAATCACGCTCAATGACGGCTCGGCATTGAGAATTACCGTTGCGCGCTATTACACGCCGTCAGGCAGGTGCATTCAAAAGCCTTACAAGCGCGGCGACAGCGAAGATTATCAACTTGATATTCTCAACCGTTACCAGCGCGGCGAGTTTTATTCGCAGGACAGCATTCGCCAAGATACCGCCGATGTATATAAAACTGTCGGCGGGCGCGTGGTTTATGGCGGCGGCGGGATTATGCCCGACATTTTCGTTCCGCAGGACACTACTCTACTCACGCATTTTACAACCGAAATTGCAAACAGCGGACTGATTTATAAATTTGCACTGCAATACACTGAAAATCATAGAATTGACCTCAAAAAGATAAAAGATTGGCAAACAATGCAGCAGAAACTCGAAAGTGAAAATCTTGTTGAAAAAACTGTTGATTTTTGCAGAAAAAACGGTGTTAAAAGCGCAAACGATATGAATTTAAAATCAAAACAATACATTGAACATCAAGCGATTGCATATATTATTAGAAATATTTTAGACGATGAAGGCTTTTTTCCGTATTATAATCAAAATGACGAATGTGTGAAAAAAGCAGTGGAGAGATTGATGAAGAAATAAAAGTTGATTTGGTTGGAGGTTATTTGTTGATTTGGTTATTTGTTTATCTGGTTATTTGATGATTTTTCAACTTTAGCAAGTTAAAATCATTAGAAAAACAAACCTGATTTTTACCTGATTTAACAAGAAAATAACCTGAGTAACAGTAAAATAACTCCTTACCTAACCTGATTACCTAATTAAAAACATAAGAATAGGTAACAGGTAATAGGTAACAGGTAATATTCAATTTACGACTGTTGCCTGAAAGGCAAATATATTTCAGCCCAATGCAGAGCGTAGCGGCGCGTTGGGGAAATTTGAGGTTGTTTTCTTGTTAAATCAGGTAAAAATCAGGTTTTAACAATCAACAAACAAACAAATAACCAAATAACCAAATCAACAAATAACCAGATAACCAGATAATCAAACAAACAAATAACCAAATCAACAAATAATCAAATAACCAAATCAACCATAAAATGAAAATAATAACTTTGGGGGAAATAATGGTGCGGCTTTCGCCTGCGGGCAATGAACGTTTTACACAGGCAAATTCGCTTGAATTTTTGTTTGGCGGCGGCGAGGCTAATGTTGCGGTGAGTTGCGCTAACTACGGACACGATGCCTTTTTTGCAACCAAACTTCCGAAACACGAAATTGGGCAGGCGGCAGTAAATTCGCTGCAAAAATACGGCGTAAAAACCGATTTTATCACGCGCGGCGGAGAAAGGGTTGGTATTTACTATTGTGAAACAGGCTCGGCAATGCGCCCGTCAAAAGTGATTTACGACCGTGCCAATTCTGCGATTGCAGAGGCACAGCCCGAAGATTTTGACTTTGATGAGATAATGAACGGTGCAGACTGGTTTCATTGGACAGGCATTACGCCCGCAATTTCCGACAAAGCGGCTGCGCTTGTAAAACTTGCCTGCGAGGCTGCCAAACGGCACAATGTAACGGTGTCGGTAGATTTGAATTTCCGTAAAAAACTCTGGACAAAAGAAAAAGCGCAGTCGATTATGCGCCCACTTATGCAGTATGTTGATGTTTGTATCGGAAACGAGGAAGATGCCGAACTTTGCCTTGGGTTTAAGCCGAATGCAGACGTAAATTCTGGCAAAACTGATGCCGAAGGCTACAAAGAAATTTTCAGGCAAATGGCGGACACTTTTGGCTTTAAATATGTGGTTTCTACTTTGCGGGAATCGTTTTCTGCCTCGCACAACGGTTGGAAAGCAATGATTTACAACGGAAAAGAATTTTACACCTCAAAACGCTACGACATAAACCCGATTATCGACCGCGTAGGCGGCGGCGATGCTTTCGCAGGCGGCATTATTCACGGCTTGCTCACAAAACAAAATCAGGGCGAGGCGTTGGAGTTCGCCGTAGCAGCATCTGCGCTCAAACACACTATTCAAGGCGATTTCAACCTTGTTTCTGAGGAGGAAGTGGAGGCATTGGCTGGCGGCGACAGCAGCGGGCGAGTGCAGAGATAAATGTAAAATGAATATCAAAATATTCCAAAAATAATGTTTGATTTAAGACAAAAACAACCCTGCTAAAGTGGGGTTGTTTTGTGTTTTTATAATGTATAGTTTTGCAACCGAATAATTTTTGT
>JAISKN010000199.1 GCA_031260925.1 Prevotellaceae bacterium
GGGTGTTTTTATGGAAAAATACAAATCGGAGTATTCAATACGAATTTCTAAAAAGAATTTCGGCTTTGAAAACAACATAAAATCCGTTCCACTTTATGCAGTATTTTGTATAAAATGACCGTTAAGTTCCAAAAAGTCAGAAAATTTTGATTTTTCGGAACTTAAAAATCAAAATACTTTAACTTTACCAAAGTTTTATATTTTGGAAAAGTTGCTTATATTCTCCATTCTCCATTAAAAATCACCATTCTTTCTCAGTTTTGCCGCGTTTTGGCACGGCGACTTTGCGTTTTTCCTGCGCCTCTTTTTCGTCTTGCTGCAAGGCTTGCAAAATCTGCTCTGCCTGCTCTTTGCTCATATCTGATTTTTGCTGCTGTTGCTGTTGCTGCTGATTTTGCTGTTGTTGGTCTTGATTTTGTTGCTGCTTGTCTTTGTCTTTTTGGTCTTTATTTTTGTCTTTGTCTTGGTTTTTGTCCTGATTTTGCTGCTGCTGCAAAAAATGTTGCGCGGCGGCAAGATTATACCTCGTTTCATCATCTTTTGGGTTTGCTTTGAGCGCGTTTTTGTATGCCTCAACGCTTTTTTGGTACTCTTTTTGGGCAAAAAGCGCGTTGCCGACATTGTGAAACGCCGCCGCAATCTGCTTTTTGTCGCTTGCATAAGGCATCGC
The DNA here is from genome assembly GCA_031260925.1 of Prevotellaceae bacterium. Taxonomy (GTDB): domain Bacteria; phylum Bacteroidota; class Bacteroidia; order Bacteroidales; family Paludibacteraceae; genus F0058. The sequence continues at coordinate 671 of JAISKN010000199.1, forward strand.
CTTGATATATTGCTGCAAAGCCTCAGGGTATTTTTCCTGCTTAAAAAGCGAGTTGCCGAGATTATAGTTCGCCGAAAACGATTTTTCGTTCTTTTCCAACCCTTTTTGGTACTGAATTTGCGCCTGCTCGTACTTTTCCTTTTTGTACAGTTTATTTCCATCACTCACATTTCCGCTCTCTTTTTGGGCGAAAATGGCTGTGGAAACGAAAATTGATAATGTTATTATTAATGTTTTTTTCATAAAATATTGTTATTTATAGTTATGAAATTGTTATTTATAGTTATGAATAGTTATGTGTAGTTATGATTTGTTGTAGTTAAATTTTGAAATATTTGCAGTAATTAATAACAACAAATAACAATAAATAACTATAAATAACAACAAATAACAACAAATAACTATTTAATTCCTTCCAAATAAATTTATCTTATTAAGCCTTTTATTTTGTCTGTTAAACATAAAATATTCGATTAAAAGCACAAAAAGTGCGAGCCAGACAGGAATGTAAAATTTGTCGTCAAAGTCGGTTGATGAAACTTTGGTGTCGCCTTTTTGCATTTTATCTACCTCTTTTTCAAGCGTTTTCAGCACTGCGCCCGAATTTGTGGCGCGAATATAAATGCCTTTTCCTGCTGACGAAATCTGTTTGCACATATCTTCGTTCAGTTTTGAAACCACCACATTTCCGTCTTTATCTTTGATAAAAGACATCGTGCCTTGCACAGGAATTGGGCTGCCGTCAGGGTTGCCGATGCCGATAACATTGACCGCAATTCCTTTTTTGTTGGCGAGTTTTGCCGCCTCTACCGCGTCATCTTCGTGATTTTCGCCGTCAGTTATCAAAAAAATTGCTCTGCCGACTTCGCTTTTTGCCTCGCCAAACGACTTGATAGCCAAGTCAATAGCCGAGCCAATTGCCGTTCCCTGCCGCTGAATTAACGATGGCGAAATGGTTTTCAAAAACATTTTTGCCGACACATTATCAGACGTTATCGGCATCTGAATATAAGAGTCGCCTGCAAAAACTATCAGCCCAAGTTTGTCGTTTTTCATTTTGTCAATCAAATTTGAGAGCATCATTTTTGAATATTCGAGGCGGTTTGGCTCAATGTCGCGTGCGAGCATCGAGTTTGAGATGTCAAGCACAAGCATTGCCTCAATGCCGCGCCGCTGCACAGATTCCACTTTGTGCAGATATTGCGGTCGCGCAAGGGCAAAAATTATCAAAACCAACACCAACAGCGAAAGGCTGAATTTGATGTGCGGGCGATATTTTGACACATTCGGCATCAGTTGCTCCAACGTGTCGATATTGCCAAATTCACGCATCTTTTTCTTTTGACGATATATGCCATAAACATAAATCACAATCGCCAAAGGTATGATTATCAATAAGTAAAGAAAATATGGGTTTGCAAAATGAAACATTTATTTTAGAGTTTAATTTTTAATTTTTAATGATTAATGATTATTTATGAATTTAGATTTATGATTGTATCTTGCTCATTTTCAGTTGCTTGCAATTCGGCGGACGGCATCCGCCGAATTCGATTTTTTAGATTTGACGGACAGTGTCCGTCGAATTGGTAAATCTAATTGCTGTTATTAATTTTTGATTTTTTTTCGATTATAAATTATAGAATTACAGTTGCCTTTTCGTATAAATTTGTAAAACAGTTTTGTCTTAATCTGAATTTTGTACCGTGATTATGTCCTGTACGAGCATCAAAATCAACTAAAATATTCCCATTTTCAAGTTCTTGCAAGAATCCGTCAAAATTGAATTTTTGCAACATTGTAACTTTTGAATATTTATAAAACTCTATGCCATCTTCTTTTTTTACTTCGGCTTGAACGTAAAAGCAATTCAGAAGTTTTGTACCTGCTTTATTTGCCAAATCGTCAAAGCCCCAATATGGTTGTGGGTTTAGTTCTTTTAAACCGATTTTTTGCTCTACTTGTTTTAACCAATCTTTATGATTTTCTGAAACTTTTGTATAGTCAAAAGAGATTAATACTTTTCGATTTTCTCTGTCAATTTTTACCATAAAACCTCTATCACTTGGCGATTTTCCGTGAATTGTTTGACGAAAACTCATCTCATCTTCAGCATATTTTTTGCCTGCCTCTTGGTGTTGCCAACCATAATTCAAAAGCAAAACTTGCGGAACAAATTTTATTGCTCTTGGCGAAGGTTCAATATGAAAAAGTGTCGTTAATGAACTTGTGTCAATTCTTTGTGCTTTCAACTCCCATTCGGCAGCGTTTGGAATTGGCAAATTATTTTCTTCAATGCCCAACAAATCTTCAAGCGTATTTCCAACTCCGCCAGCATTGCCTTTGCGCCCATTTTCAACCCAACCCATTTGGGCTATTTTATGAAATTCTTTTATGAGATTTTCTTTTGTATATACTTTCATTTTAATTAAATAATTTAGGCGTTTTATATTTTAATAGTTCACTTTCTATTTTATTTTTAGCAATGCGTTTTTCTGCCATTTCACAATAATCAGGCGACAACTCAATGCCGATATAATCTCTATTCAGTCCCATTGCTACGATAGCAGTTGTACCACTTCCCATAAATGGGTCTAAAATAACTTGCGCATTTGTGGAACTAATTATTCTATCTATCAACGCGACAGGAAACGGCGCGGGGTGTCCATTTTTCATTTCTTGTGTAAATTCCCAAACATCGCCAACGCCATTTGATTTTGGAATAAGATTAAAATTAGGTTTTGCAATCAAATAAATTACTTCATAAGTTGGCAAAAAATAACCGGGATTAAAATTTATACCGCCCTTTCTTCTCCAAATAATAATTTGCCGAACAGGAAAACCGCTAACAATGTCTTGTCTATCTTGCAATAAACCGTCTTGAACTCGCCATTTGTGGTTATAAAAGATTGCGCCGTCATCTTTTATCAAACGAAACATTTCGGTTAAACAATCACGTTGCCATTCTACATATTTCTCGTGCGGCATATTGTCGTCATAATGGCTGTAACCGTTTTGTAATGCAGCATTTGCCCATTTTCCGCTTGTAGTACAAGGTTTCATTCCGTTGCCTGTGGAGTTTTTCAAATTATACGGAGGTGAAGTTACAACCAAATCAACAGAATTGCTTGGCATTTCTTTCATTGTCGGCAAGCAATCTGCACAAATGATTTTATTTATATAGTTTTCTATCATTTTTTATTCAAAAATCGTAAATTTTACGGTAATCTCCTCAAAATCGTTATTCTAACCAACAATTCCAACGCGAGCAAGCCGAATGCAATTAGCAGAAAGGGCAAATATTTTTCTGTTTTGCGGCTGTAACTTTCGGTGTGCAGTTTGGTTTTTTCCATTTTGTCAATTTCTTGATAAATTGATTTGAGGCTGTTGTTGTCGGTGGCGCGGAAATATTTTCCGCCTGTCATTGAGGCTATTCGCTGCAATGTTGTTTCGTCTATATCTACCTCAGTATCAACGTAATGCGTGTTGCCGAAAACGTCTTGCATCGGCATTTTTGCGATGCCGCGCGTGCCAACGCCGATTGTATAAACCCGCAGTCCGAATGTTTGCGCGATTTCGGCGGCAGTAATCGGTGCGATGTCGCCGCGATTGTTGGTGCAGTCTGTGAGCAAAATTATCACCTTCGATTTTGCCTCGCTGTCTTTTATGCGATTGACGGCATTTGCCAAGCCAAGCCCAATGGCAGTGCCGTCTTCAATCATTCCGTACTCCACATTTTTCAGCAGATTTATCAACGCCGCGTGGTTGCTTGTGATTGGGCATTGCGTGAAACTTTCGCCTGCAAAAATCACCAAACCCATATTGTCGTTCGGGCGGCTGAGAATGAACTCTGTCGCCACATTTTTAGCGGCATCGAGGCGGTTTGGGCGCAGGTCGGAGGCAAGCATCGTGCCTGAAATATCGAGCGCAAGCATAATATTAATGCCTTCGGTGGTTTCTGACGAAAAACTGTCGCTGCGTTGCGGTCGGGCAAGCGTAATCACCATAAAAACTACGGCTATCAAAGTGAAAGGAAAATAATAGAGCCAAATTTTTTTCGGCTTCGGCGTTTTTGCAAACGGCGCAACAGACGAAATTTGCAGGCTCGCATCGTTGTGTTTCACACGCAGCACAAGCCAAACTGCAATCGGTATCAGCAGCAGCAACAACCAAAAATATGAAGGGTTTTCAAAGTTCATTTTTTATTTTAAATGTTATTTTTTTTGTATTTGATTTCTGTAATAATTTTTTTGTTGGCAATTTCTTTTTTGCCAAAATCAGTGGAATATCTTTGAGTTATAAATTATAATTCTCTATATTCATATTCAGGTTTTTTAACAAATAAATCACCTGCAATTTCATCAATTTTTTTCTTTGTCACTTCTATCGCCAAATCAGATTGGTCAATGCCTATCCAACGGCGATTATTTGTTTGAGCGGCTTTTAGTGTTGTACCACTTCCACAAAAACAATCCAAGACAATACTGTTTTCGTTTGACGAAGTTTTTACAATTAAATCCAACATATCGGCATTTTTTTCGGTCGGATAATCGGGATATTGCGGGTCTTTGAACTCCCAAATATCCTGCACACGCATACCGTCGCGCTCGTCTGCATAGATTATTTTTCGCGGGTTGCCGTTAGACGACCATTCAATTAAGCCGTCTTTGTCCCATTGTTCCAAAGTTTCAACATCGGTGCGCCAATGTCTGCCTGCGGGCGGCAACATTCCTTTAAATGGTTGGTTTGATTTTCCATTTTCGGTTTCGCCCGGCGCGTGAATTGGCACGGTTGTATATTTTCTTCCCTGTTTATCTTTTTTTGGAAAAAGCGTTTCAATATCTTTTTCAGAATATTTTTTTCGCGGCTCGTTCCAAATCGCATTAGAAGTTTTGGTATAAAATAAAATTAAATCTTTTATGTTTCCAAAACCAACTCTATCAAAATTTTTCGGGTTACATTTAATTCTTGTAATATCATTTTTAAAATTTTCTATTCCAAAGATTTCGTCCATTATGGCTTTTACATAATGCCCGATTTTGTAATCAATATGCAAATAAATAGAACTTTTTTCAGACATTAAATCACGAATTAAAACTAATCTTTCATATAAAAAATCTATAAATTCTTTGCCTTGCAATGTATCGGCATAAGCAATTTTACCGTTTTTTGAATTGCTGATTGTGGTTGCTCTGCCGTTGGTAATGGTAAAATTGCCGCCTGTTGCGTACGGCGGGTCAATATACACCAAATCAATACTACCTTTGTAGCCGTTATCTAAAAGATATTGCAATCCTTCGAGATTATCGCCATATATGAGTAAATTTTTATTCATTTTACAACTGATAAAGATAATTACGAAGAACTAATGCACTCATAATATTGTAGTTTTTATAAGTTTCGGTTACAGATTTATACATTTTGTTGTTGCCTTTGATATATAAAACGCCGTCCAAAATAGCGATTTTTTCGGCTTTTACATTTTTGGTTTCTATGGTGCTGATAGCATCGGCAAATTGTGCGTTTTGGTGTCCGCCGAAATCGGTAAGGAATTTTGCCTCGCCAATCACATATTTTCCGTTAAATCTTCCGACAAAATCAAGACCTTTGTTGTGTTTGTAGTTCAATTCATCGTGGGCAAAATCCATCATTGCCTTGTCGCTTGCATCTAAAACGGCATCGTTTTTATTCGCAATAAACGTTTCTATATCAACAGGTTGTATTCCTAATGATTTATTCCGCAACCAATCTTTAAACATTGGTCCGATTTGTCGGTTGGTTTCCTTTGACTCGCTGCATTGTTCGTAGATTTTATCAATACCCATTTCGTACAATCTACCACAAATGCGGTTAATTGTGCGTGGATTGCGCTCAATAGAAGATTTATCCCGCTTTAAATAAGCAACATAACTGTCTTTAATTGGAAACAAATCAAGTTTCAACAACTCTCGAATAAGTAAATCGTTGTTTTTCTTTTTAAATGCTTTTTCAACACTGTCCCAAATTTCTTCGTTTATCTCTCGTATTCCATCGGGAATTGTGGGATAAACTTGAAACAAATCGTCAAGATAAGAGCGTTGATTTGCGTAATCTATGCTGAGTTTTGTAAAATTATTCATAATGCTATAGTTTTTTATACCTTTGATTTTTCTATATAAATCTAATTTTTTCTGCAAATTTACAATTTTTCCACAGTATTTTCCTCTTGTATCTCTTCTATCTCTTTAATTACCGTTTCCGAAACGAAATCTTGTGCATCGTTTAGGCTGCGGGTGTGTTGGTCGAAGTCGGGCGTGAATTTTGCGAATTTTACCAAGTCGGAATCGCTGAGGATTTTCTTTAAGCGCGATATTGATTCTTTGTACTCTTTTTTTGCAAAATGCAGTGAATCAATGATTTCCGCAGACGTTTTTTCAAAAGTCGGCACGTCAAAACGGTTTTCGATATACTCGCGCAGCACGTCAGTAATTTGCGTGTAATACTCTTTGGAACGCCCTTGCTGCCAAATTTTTTCATTACGAATGACGTTCAATTTTTCGAGCGCAATCTCGTGAGCGGAACGTTTTATCTCCTCTTTTGTCTGCTCTTTGGGCTGATGCTTTTTTGTGTAACGAATTACTAACCAAATAATTAGCGCAATCAAAAACCAAATCGGAATAACCCAAATTGCTATTTTTTTGAACAGTTCCCAATTAAACGGTGCATTCACAATCGATTTAATGTCAAAAGGTGGTTTATTTTCACTTATTTGCGTTGTATCAACATCCACTGTCAGCACTTTTAACGACAGATTTCCTGTTAAAATTGTATCATTTCCGTTGATAAATTGATATGGCGGAATGTAGTATAATGCTGAATCAAAGGAAGTTATGGTGTAAATTTGTTTTACAGTCAGCGAATTATTGTCTTTGCTTTTGATTGTGTCGCTTTTGTGTTCCAAGATTTCAATTCCTGAAATCAAAGTATCGGCAAAAACAGGGCTAATAACCTGAATATCACTGCGTTGATTAATTTCAAAAATCAAATTACGCTGCTCGCCAATAAACATTTCGGCGGTATCAATTTTTGCCTGAACAGAAAAACTCTGCGCAAAAGTCATTCCGCTGAAAATCAAGAATATAGATAATATTTTAATTTTATTAAACATATTTTCACTTTATTTTGTATAACTCTTTTGGAATATCTAATGAATATAAAAAATTTCTAAATTCTGTTAATTCTATTTCTGACAACCAATCTTTTTGAACGAGATTTACCACTATATTATCTTGGTATAGCAGAAAAAAACTTTTTGTTTCCTTTAATTTAACATATTTACTCCATAATATTGTTGAATTAAATGTTTCTCCATTAATACAAAATTCGTCATTAGTAATTTTTATTTGTAATTGTTCTTGAAAAATTTTGTTATTATTACTATTATTATTTCTTGCTCTGTAAAAAATAGAGAAACAATAGAGTAACATCAATAAAGGAACAATCGCATAAATTGGTGATTGAAATGCAGCAGCACCAATAAATAATACAAATGCAGCAATTAGAAAGTATAAAGATAAAGATTTTTTATTTTGCAATAATTCTAAATTCATTTTTCTGTATTTACTCAAAGAAATTTGCCCTAAAATATTGATATTTAACGATTTATCATATTCAATAATTATCGGCGGTTTTTCTTTTTGCAAACATTTAATTCCATCTATTAAACCCAATATGCAAAGTGAAACACAAACCAACATTGCAAATGTCAAATAAATCAGTTCTTTTGTATCAGTATTATTTATGCCTTCAAAAATCATTATACCAGCACCAAATAAAAGCAATAATAGAAAAAAAGAACAAATACAAATTACAATAATTCCATTAAATTTTTTCATAATATTTTTTATTTTTTTAGTTTAGAAAATTTTGATAATCTTTTTAATCTTAATAAAATCGTGGTTCAAGACAATTAATTTCGCCTCGAATTTCGTGTGCGAAACATTCCGAGCAGCAGTTGCACATAGTCCTGTCCTGCCTCAATATCAAGCGAGTCGATGCCTGCATTTGTCATAATTCGCTGCGAGGCAAGCATATTTTCCTCCCAATTATTTTTGTAGAGCATACGCACTTTTCGGTTTGAGGTGTCAGTCCAAATGCGCTGCTGCGTTTCGGCATCTTTGATTTTTATCAGTCCAACGTTCGGCAATTCCTTGTCGCGGCGGTCATAAACGCGCAA
>JAISKN010000326.1 GCA_031260925.1 Prevotellaceae bacterium
GCAAAGTTACAAAAATTTCTTTTTAAAAATTCTTAAAAATATTTTCAGTCTTAAAAAAGTTTTTTACAACATTAATTTTCTTTTGTTAATCTTGTTAAATTTTTATTTCAGACCAAAAAAAAATATTACTTTTGCACTCAAAAATAATCACTAATCACTAACCACTAACCACTAAAAAAGTTATGCCAAAATTCACTCGTGAAGATGCCCTCCGCTATCATTCAATGGGAAAACCCGGAAAAATTGAGGTTGTTCCTACCAAACCATACAGTTCGCAACTTGATTTGTCGCTTGCATATTCGCCCGGCGTGGCTGAGCCTTGCCTCGAAATTGAAAAAGACCCGCACGCTGCATACGACTACACAGCAAAGGGCAATCTTGTTGCTGTTATCTCCAACGGTACGGCTGTGCTTGGGCTTGGCGACATCGGAGCAATGGCAGGAAAGCCCGTTATGGAAGGCAAAGGACTTTTGTTTAAAATTTTTGCTGGCGTTGATGTTTTTGATATTGAAATAAACGAGAAAAACCCCGAAAAATTTATCGAAATTGTCAAGGCAATTTCACCTACTTTTGGCGGAATAAACCTTGAAGATATTAAAGCCCCCGAATGTTTTGAAATCGAGGAACGCCTCAAAGCCGAACTCGATATTCCACTTATGCACGATGACCAGCACGGCACTGCGATTATTTCTGCTGCGGGCTTGATAAACGCGCTTGAAATTGTCGGCAAAAAAATTGAGAATATCAAAATTGTGGTAAATGGCGCGGGTGCTGCTGCCAATTCCTGCACAATGCTTTATATGATGTTGGGCGCGAAGTTGGAAAATATTGTTATGCTCGACTCAAAAGGCGTTATTTCTAAAAAGCGCACAGATTTGAATGACCGCAAAAAACCGTTTGCCACCTCGCGCGAAATTACCACTTTGGCAGAGGCTGTCAAAAATGCCGATGTGTTTGTCGGCTTGTCGGTTGCCGATGTTTTGACAGCAGAAATGGTGCAGTCGATGGCAGCAAAGCCGATTGTGTTTGCGCTCGCCAACCCAAATCCTGAAATTTCCTACGAAAACGCGATGTCCGCCCGCAAAGATTTGATTTTTGCCACAGGGCGCAGCGATTTTCCAAACCAGATTAATAATGTGTTGGGTTTCCCCTATATTTTTCGCGGCGCGCTTGATTGCCGAGCAACAAAAATCAATGAAGCAATGAAACTTGCCGCCGTCAAAGCACTTGCCGCGCTCACAAAAGAGCCTGTGCCTGACATTGTGAATATGGCTTACGGCACAACAAAAATCAAATTCGGCAAAGAATATATTATTCCCAAACCGATGGACCCGCGCCTGCTGACGATTGTTGCGCCCGCTGTGGTAAAAGCCGCAATGGAGAGTGGAGTAGCGCAGAAAAAAATCGAAGATTGGGAAGAATACGATTTATTTTTACAAAAAATAATGGGCAGCGACAACTCGCTGATGAGAAATATTTACGCAATCGCGCGCAAATGTCCGAAGCGCGTTGTTTTTTGCGAAACAATGCACGTCAATATGCTTAGTGCTGCCGAAAAAGCGTTGGCAGAAGGCATTTGTCAACCGATTTTGCTCGGCAACGAGGAAAAAATCGCTGCAATCGCTGCCGAAAACGACATCAATATCGAAGGAATTGAAATTATCAACCTCCGCCACGACCGCGAGGAGAGCCGCAGAATTGATTTTGCAAAAAAACTTTCCGAAAAACTTGGTCGCGCAGGAATGACCTACAACGAGGCTTACGACAAAATGTTTGAACGCAACTATTTTGGAATGATGTTGGTGGAATGCGGAATGGCAGACGCGCTTATCACTGGCGTTTATACCAATTATGACGAAATAATGCGCGCTGCAAAACAAGTTGTTGGCGTTCGCAGCGGGTTGAGAAACGTTGCCGCAATCAATATTTTGAATACCAAAAATGGTCTGTTTTTCCTTGCCGACACTCACTTTAACCGTTTTCCGACAGAGGAAACTCTGCTTGATATTGCCCGCATTACGCACAGCACCGTGAAAAATTTTATGCACGAAGACCCTGTTATGGCTATGCTTGCAGCATCGAATTTCGGTACGGAAAAAGACGGTGTGCCTGCCACCATTCAAAACGTAATTAAAATTTTGCACGCCGAAAATCCAGAAATTCAGATTGACGGCGAAATGCAGGTGAATTTTGCTTTGAACAAAAAATTGCGGGACAAAAATTTCCCGTTCAACAAAATTGCGGGCAAAGATGTTAATACGCTGATTTTTCCGACTGTAACCTCGGCAAATATTGCCTACAAACTGTTGCTCGAAATGGGCGCAGGCGAAAGTTACGGTCCTATTCAAATGGGCTTAAACAAGCCGATACACATTCTCGATGTAGAAAGTTCAGTGCGCAGCATCGTAAATATGACCGCAATAGCAGTTTATGACGCGGTAAAAACAATTAAAAATTAGTGGTTAGTGGTCAGTGGTTAGTAATTAGTGCCACTGACCACTAACCACTAACCACTAACCACTAACCACTAACCACTAACCACTAACCACTAACCACTAATCACTAACCACTAACCACTAACAACTAAAAAATATGTACCGCCCTAATCTCATATCTCATATCTCATATCTCGTGTCTTGTGTCTTGTGTCTTGCCGCCGTCTCCTGCAAGCAGTTGCCGCCCCAAGAAAAGACACTGACCGTTGTTGCCGAAAACAATATTTTGGGCTGCGTTATAAATGATACTGCTGTCAATGGGTTTCAGTATGAAATTATCAAAAGTTTTGCCGACACATTTAATTACAAGTTAAATATTGTGTTATCAAACAACCTTGAAACTTCGCTTGAAATGCTAAAAAACGGCGAGGCAGATGTTTTAGCGCGCGCTTTGCCTACAACGCTTTCGTTGAAAAATGAGTTTGATTTTACAATTCCGCTTTATACTTCAAATCTTGTGCTTGTGCAGCATAAAAATGGCGGTAAAAAAAGAAAAAATGTTACTGTAAAAACGCTTTCAGATTTGGAGGGAAAAACTGTTTGTGTGTTAGAAAATTCGCCGTATATCAGGCAGTTGCACTTTTTAGTAGAAGATAGCGGCATAGATTTTTATGTGGAAACAACAAGGTCGTCAAAGTTGAAACACCTTGCCGAAATGATTGACGTTGGCAAAATTCCTTACCTTGCAATCGACAAAAATACGGCTGTGTATCTGCAAAAACTCAATCCAAACCTTGATATTGAAACAAAACTTGGGTTAAATCAATTTATGGCGTGGGCTGTGAGCAAGCAAAATCAGGAACTGAAAAATCAGTTAGATGATTGGCTCGCTACTTTTTTGCAAGAGGCGGAATACAGAGAAATTTTGAGAAAATATTTTTGAAAATGGCAGAAAAAAAGCGGTCTTTCGTGTGAAAAATCGCTTTTTTTGTTGCAAGTTGTGTGAGAAATTACTTTCTGAGTCCCAACTCTTTGACAATCGCTCTGTAACGATTGATGTCTTTGTCTTTGACATAATCCAACAAACTGCGGCGTTTGCCAACCAACATTTTGAGCGCGCGCTCGGTGCTATAATCTTTCTTATTTAACTTCAAATGTTCAGTTAAATGGCTAATACGGTATGAAAACAACGCTATTTGGCTTTCTGATGAGCCTGTATCGGTGTTAGACTTTCCGTATTTTCCGAAGATTTCTTGTTTTTTTTCTGCTGTTAAATACATAAAAAATAGATTAAAAATATTTATAAAATTTCAGGGCGCAAAAGTACAAAAAAATTATTAATTATTAATGATAAATTATTAATTATTTTCTATTTTTTTTTGCAAATAAATATAAATCACTGATAATCAGAATTTTGTGCGGCTTTATTTTTAAAATCAAAATATGTGAAAAATATGCAAATTAATTTTTTTTGACTACTTTTGCAAACAAACTATAAACTACCGACTATTAACTATAAACTAATGTACAATCTTATCACAATTTTAGGACCTACTGCCTCGGGCAAAACTTCGGCGGCAACGGCTCTGGCGGCAAAAATCGGCGGAGAAATTATCAGTGCAGACTCCCGCCAAATCTACCGAAAAATGGACATTGGCACAGGCAAAGATATTTCGGAGTATATCGTTGATAATCAGCAAATTCCGTATCATTTAATTGATATTGCAGAGGCAGGTTACAAATATAATTTGTATGAATATCAGCGCGATTTTTTGCTTGCACTGGAAAAAATTGAGCAAAACGGCGCATTTCCGATACTTTGCGGAGGCACAGGTTTGTATATTGAGGCGGCTCTCAAAGGTTACAGGCTTACGGAAGTTCCTGTAAATGAAACTCTGCGTAAATCGTTGGAGAACAAGACTTTAATTGAACTGCGTACAATTCTTGCAAAATATAAAAAACTCCACAATTCCACCGACACAGAAACCGTAAAGCGTGCAGTTCGAGCAATCGAAATCGCTGATTATTACGCACTTAATCCAATAGAAAGTAAAAAAACGTATCCCAAAATCAATTCTTTGATAATCGGTTTGGACATCAGCCGAGATGAAAGGCGCAAAAAAATTTCTGAACGGCTGAAAATCCGCCTCGAAAATGGAATGATTGACGAGGTTAAAAACTTGCTTGACAGCGGAATTTCTGCCGAAGATTTGATTTATTACGGCTTGGAATATAAATTTATCACACATTATATATTAGGCGATATTTCATATAACGAAATGTTTGCGCAACTCGAAATCGCCATTCATCAGTTTGCCAAGCGGCAAATGACTTGGTTTCGCGGAATGGAAAAACGCGGTTTCACTATTCATTGGATTAATGCGCTGCTGCCAAAAGAGGCGATGATTGAGGAAATGTTGAGAATAGTTATACAATAGTTATACAGTTGTTATACAATGGTTATACAGTTGTTATACAGTTGTTTATTATTTAACTATTGTATAACGCGAAGCGAATAACTATTGTATAACAACAGTATAACGCGAAGCGTATAAAATAAAAAAGAGGCTTCGCAGCCTCTCACAAAAACACTTTAAATAAATTTAACCTTTAACCAATAATTTTTTCACAAAAACTTTCTGCAAAAGTACATAAGTAAAATGAGAAATTAAGAAAAAAAAGCGCACAAAAATACACTCTTTTTTTTAACTTATTACGTCAGTTACACTTTTATTGATTGAAATATTACTGATAATCAGATACTTATAAACAAAATTATAATCACAATTTTTTTTATTTACTACGCAAAAATATATAAAAAAAACTTTAACTTTGTGAGGTTAAAAATTTTGAATGTGAAAATGAAAAATTACTGAAATTTTTTTCAGATTTATATTCACAAAATCAAATTTTTGGTACGACAAATGTAAAATATACTATATATTATGAAAAAACTTATCATTTTTGCAGGTTTATTACTAAATGTATTGCAACTTTTTGCCTTCTGGCAAATGCCTGTGTCGAATTATCGTTGGCAAGATTATAACGCAGGAACGCAAAATTGGGCTGTTAAACAGTCGCCGTGCGGTTGGATTTACTCGGCAAACAACTACGGATTGCTCGAATTTGACGGCACATTGTGGCATCACTACGGCATTTGGAACTCAACGGTGCTGCGCAGCGTGGAAATTGCACCTGACGGCACAATTTTTGTCGGCGGCTCAAACGAATTTGGTCAGTTCAAAAGCAATGCGCTCGGCACTTTAACCTATTCGCCGCTTTCAAGCAAAGTGCCGCAAGATGTGCAAAGTTTCGGCGAAGTTTGGAATATTCACATATTGGAAAACGATTTGTATTTTCAAACGAATAATTATTTTTTCCGCCTTACGCCAAACGGCGATGTTTCGGTTATCAGGTCGAAAGAAAAAATTATTTCATCTGCAAAAATTCGCGGAGGAATTTATGCCGCTACCACAGAAGGCATATATCTACTTGCAGGACAACATCTTAACGCACTCAAAAATTCCGATATTCTCAAAGGAAACGAAATCAAATCTATGGTGGAATTTGGCGATAACGGAATTTTAATCGGCACTTTGTCAAAAGGGTTGTACTTTTTTGACGGAGACGAAATTCACCCTTTCATCACTGACGGCGACAATTTTATCAAGACAAATCAACTTTATTCGCTTGCTGTTTCTAAAAAATACATCGCAGTCGGCACAGTGCTTAACGGCTTGATACTCATTGATAGAAACACAAAAAAATGCACATATTTGAATGCTGAAAATGGCTTGCAGAACAACACCATTCTTTCGCTTTGCTTTGATGACGACAACAATCTTTGGCTTGGCTTGGACAATGGAATTGACGTTGTGGCGACAGAATCGCCGATTATGGAACTCTACGGCAAACTCAATTCCTGCGGCTCTGGCTATGGCGCGATGATTTTTGATAAAAAACTCTATCTTGCTACAAATCAGGGACTTTTCTATACGCCTTACCCGATGCAGCAAAACGAAAGGCAAACGAATGTCAAACTTTTGAATGGCTCGCAGGGGCAAGTTTGGAGTATTGATTCTCTTGATAATTTGCTGATTTGCAGCCACAATCAAGGTTTATACAGCGTGTCTGGCGAAAAATTTGAGCCAATTTGCATTGACGAAGGTTTTTGGCAGGTGCGGAAGTTGAAAGAGAATTTTGCGCTTGCGGGCAGTTACACAGGCTTATATCTGCTTGAAAAACAGAATAATAAATGGAAAATTGCGCGTAGAATAAAAGGCTATAACAATACTTCACGCATATTTGAAATTGACAGAAAAAACCGTGCTGTAATCCTTTCTAACAACGGTGTTGAGAGGCTCACATTCAACCAAAATTTCGACAGCGTTACATCGGAAATTATTTGCAGAGCCGAAAATTCAAACGATTATTTCAGTCTTAACAAATTAGATAACTCATTGATTGTCAGCAATAAAAGCGTTTGTTTAAAAACAAATGAGAACGATGAATTTATTGCCGACACCACTTTTTTTAACTCGCTCGAAGGAATCAGGCAATATTCGGTAATCAAAAAAGACAATAATAATAATGTGTGGTATGTTTTGAACAGCAGGCTAAAAGTGCTTGTTTGGGACAAAAAAGCGCAAAAATATGGACAAAAACCCGTTCAAATTTGGAATATCAACGGCTATTTTATCGGCGGTTTCGCTTCGTTGATGCCGCTTGGCAATAATTCTGTGATTGCAGGCTGCGTTTCGGGTTTCTCGCTTGGAAACTTGAATAATGTTCATTCTGCGCCTGCCAACCGCGAACTTTTTATTCGCGGAGTTTATACAACAAACAACGGTGATTCGCTGATTTTTGGTGAAAATTTCCCGAAAATTAACCAAAAAATAAAAATACAGAATAAAAATAATTCTATTAGAATAATTTTTGGCGGAGCAATCGGTGCAAACGACAGTCAGGAATACCGCTGCTATCTTTCGCCGATTGACAAAGATTTTGGAAATTGGACAACCTCAAACGCAAAAGAATATACCGCTTTGCACGAAAATAAATATCGGTTTGTAATAGAAATGCGCAGCAACAACTCTGATACAGTGCAAAAAACCGAGTTTGAGTTTGAAATTTTGCCGCCTTGGTATCGTACTATGTGGGCATACATATTATATGTGTTGTTGATATACGGCATTGTTTATTGGATAGTTCGCGTGATAAAAATAAGAGTACATCGCAGCAAACTGCGCGCACAACGCAAAAAAGATGCTGAAATGCAGGAACGCGAACGCCAATTTTTGCTCGAAACGCACGAAAAAGAGATGGAAATGTTGGAGTTGAAAAACGAAAATATGAAGTTCAAACTCAAAAATAAAAGTCAGGAACTTGCAAATATTTTGCTTAATCAGGTAAATAAAAAGGAACTTTTGCTTGATATTAAGCAAGATTTAAAAAATATTCAGTCAAATCTTAAAGAAAAAGATGTTGAACAGTGCAACAGAAAAATGTTGCTTTTGCAGGGAAAAATCTCGCGAAATATTGAACAGGAGATAGATTGGAGTAAGTTTGAAGACAATTTTGACATTGTAAATGATTATTTTCTCAAACGTTTGAGTGAACAATTTCCTTGGCTCAATAAAAACGAGCGAAAACTTTGCATTTATATTAAAATGGGCTTGATTACCAAAGAGATAGCACCTTTGATGAACCTCTCAATTCGAGGTGTAGAGATGATGAGATACCGTATGCGTAAAAAAATGGGGCTTGACCGCGCAGAAGACCTTGAAATTTTCTTCCAAACATTCAATAGCAGCCTGATTTCTGTTGTAGAAAACATTGAAGAAATTGGCGAGGAACTTGACAATGAAATAAATGACGATATTTTAGAAAATCAAAATGCTGATAATCAGTGATTTATTGATATTTCGTAGTATTTTTTGCGAGATGTTAAAATAATTTTTGCGCCGTTTGTAGTATTTGTGTGTATCTAAATTATTTGTTGAATATTTAAAATAATGCAAACTTTGCAGAAAATTTTTACGAATTTTTTTATAACCTTAATATTAATCTAAAACCAAAAACTGAAAAACAAATGAAACGCCTATCTATTGTCGTTACACTAATTGCTTTTGCGCAAATTATAGCAGCGCAAAGCCTCGCAGTTACAGGTACAGTTACAGATGCCGATGATGCATCAACCCTTCCCGGTGTTAATGTAGTTGTAAAAAACACAACAAACGGAACAGTTACCGATATTGACGGTCGCTATCAGATTACTGCCAACAGGGGTGATATTATCGTTTTTTCCTTTACCGGCTACAAATCTGTTGAAAAAACCGTTTCCTCGTCTGTAATTGACGTTCAAATTTCTCAAGACACAAAACTTCTCGATGAAGTCGTAGCCATAGGTTACGGCACAATGAGAAAGAAAGACCTTACAGGTGCTGTTTCGTCTGTTA
>JAISKN010000008.1 GCA_031260925.1 Prevotellaceae bacterium
ACCTCAAAAAAATTATTAACCGAAATATACAGATTTTTGCTAAATGTGAATTTTTGTGTATATGATTTTTATTGCAGTAAAGAAATAAGAAGTTAAATTTGCAAAAAATTTAAACCTAAATCTTATATACCTATGAAAGACCAAAAAACCACTCAAAAAGCACGCCTTTTTTCTGTTGTTCTCTGCGTACTTTGTCTGCTTTGTTTGCCGTTGAATTGTACGCAGGCGCAAAGTCAAATTCCAAAAATAAAACTCGAAAACGGAAATATTACTCTTAATTTTTCTCAAAATGTTTCGCCGTTAAGCGTAACAGGCGATGAAATTTACACTGTTTTACGTTCAAAAGGGCGTTTGGGCAATTATCAGCCAATCGGCAGCACTTCATCGACAATTTTCACAGATATGCTCGGCGGCAGCAACCCTTACGATTATTATTACAAAATAATAACAGAAAGCGGGCAAGTCGTGCTTTTTGCCGCACTTGACATCGAAATTTTCGGTGAAAATATGCTTTTTTACAGCCCAGACGACAATATGAACTCCGTTTCGATTGAAGTAAATAACACGCTGAATATGATACACGCGCATTACAGCGACAAACGTTATTCATTGAATTTTAAGCCCGGAGATTATACTGCTGCTGGCAATTTGAATATTGGTTTTTACACAAATATTTGCGGACTTGGCGAATTTCCGACAGCGGTAAAATTTTTCAACGTGCTAAATCCACCACATTTGAACAATAATAATGTAACACAAAATTTTTGGCGTTCGGGCGAAAATTTCAGCGTTACAGGCACAACAGACGATAATTTTATGTGGTCGGTATCGCAAGCCGCGCCATTGCGCAGAGTGTATTCAAAGCGCGATGTGCAATACGATTGGAACGGCGGTTGGGCAAGCGGCGGCTTTACTTCCGACTGCTATTTTGAGCGCGCTATGGGGTCATATTCGCAGCAGCAATATTATACGCGCAACAGTTATCTCGCTTATGGCAGTGTCGGTTTCAGTGCAGGCAACTGGAATACCTGTTATCAGGGAATTGAATTTAGCCAAAATGCAAACAGTTATTATATGAATGATAACTGGAGCGGAACTTCGGGCGGCACAAACATCAGCCGCGTGGAAACTACGCCGATTGTGCGCGAAAAACCGTTTTTATTTATTGGAAACGACAACAGATATAAAGTGTTTAAACCCGCTTTGAGATACAACTCAATGGGTATTTCGTGGAGTGAAACTTCGATGGGCGCAGGTACAATTTATGATTTGGAAAATGATTTTTATGTTGTAAAAACAGGAACGACAGCAGCGCAAATGAACGCGCAGTTGGCAGCAGGAAAACATCTTTTAATCACTCCTGCGATTTACGAAATGAGCGAGCCGCTGCATATTACAAACCCGAATACTATCGTTTTGGGAATGGGCTACGCAACATTTTTTCCGTCTGTAAGCAACAGCGAAACGCTGATAAAAATTGACGATGTTGATGGCGTAACTGTGGCAGGGCTTTTGCTTGATGCCTACGCAACTACGCAGTCGCTTATGGTTGTTGGACAGGAAAATTCAACAGGCGTTCATTGCAATAATCCGACTTTGCTTGCTGATATGTTTTTCCGCGTGGGCGGTTATTACAGCACAAATGTTCATACCGATTGCGCGCTTGTGATTAACAGCAGCGATGTTATCGGCGACCATTTTTGGATTTGGCGCGCCGACCACGGCTCTGGCGTGGGCTGGACAAAAAACACTTCGCCAAACGGTTTAATTGTCAATGGGCATTACGTTACGATTTACGGACTTTTTAATGAGCATTTTCAGGAGTATGAAACAATTTGGCGCGGTGAAAAAGGGCGGGTTTATTTTTATCAAAACGAAACGCCTTATGATGTTGCAAGTCAAGCGGTTTATATGAGCCATAACGGCACGGTGAACGGTTTTGCGCAATACAAAGTTGATGACAATGTGAATTATCACGAGGCTTATATGCTCGGAATGTATGATGTTTTCACGCGCACAGGCGGAAATATCATTATCGAAAACTCAATGGAAGTGCCTGACAAAAACGGAATTAGAGTACATCATATTTGCAATGTGCATCTTTCGGGCAGCGGCAAAGGCTTTCACTATATTCTCAACGGACAGGTAGAAAGCACGCTTTCAGGCTCGTTTCGCAAGCATTTGGTAGATTTTGTCGGCACGCAGCCCTCGCAGCCGTTTGACCGTGCAGGCTGCGATGAAACAAAGATTAATGAAGTTTCGGTAGTGTCAGATTTATTTTCTATTTCTGAAAATATTTTGAATGTCAATGTCAATCCTTCCGACAGCCTGCAAATTACGATTTACTCTACACTCGGCAGAAAAATGATTGTAACCCACAACCCGACAATCAATGTTTCGCCTTTGCCGAAAGGCGTTTATATTTTGAGTGTGGGAAGACAGTCGGGGAAGTTTGTCAGGTAGGGCTTTTGGCACACAACGGCACAGATAAAACGGATAACCGCAGATAATTTTTTGAAATTATCTGCGGTTTTTTGGCTGAAAGCCAAAGATATTTTAGCCCAATGCAACGCATTGGGTAAATTGACAACACCCGCCATTTGCGCCCTGAAAGGGCAGCATAATTTTTTACGCCGTTCCATTTAATACCCAACGCGCCGCTGCGCTTTGCGATTGGGCAGAATTATATATGGCTTTCAGCCAAAAACAACAAACCCCGCAAAAGTTTTTGATTTTGCGAGGCTTGTGCTGGCGTGGGCTTGCAGGTATTTATTCGGCAATTATTTTCTTAAAGCAGATTTGCTTGTTTTGCCAAATTTTGCAACTTTGCCTTCTGATGCTTTTGGGGCAATTTTTGCAGGTGCGCCAGATGCAGTAAGTGGTCCGCTGGAAATATTAATTGTACTTCCATAATGTGAAGTAGCGGCTACATTTACACCAGTATCGCTAATTGTAACAGTACCCGATGCTAAATAGTAAACATCTCCATTACCCATCCATATAAATGAGTAATGATAACCTTCATAATCGCGTCCTTGACTTGCAGCCACTGAACCAGCAGATTGAGAATCATTTATTTGGTATGTGCCATTAATATCACCATCTGTGAAAAGTAATAAATGAGCCTCGTATGTTTCCCCACCAGAAATTACTATGGTATATACTCCTGTTTGTACAAGAGTAGAACTGCCTGTACCTGCTGCCAAATTAACAGTTGTTACAGTTTGAGGCTCTTTACCAAATGGGTCTGGCTCTTCATACGCAAGTGGTCCTTGATAAACAAAAGCGTGTGTATTTCCGTTCACATCAATCAAAGAGGCTTCTACTTTGTAGTCGCTGCCAACTTTTGTAATTACTACATTAGCAAAATCCAAACTAATCGCTTCCATAGTAGAGAAATTACCAACATACGAATATTCGGCAGAAATAGTTAATGCTTCGTAAGTATTATCTAAATCAAGAGTGTATGTCCCTTCATCAGGCGAAATACCAGTGCCTGACGGTGCAGCATTTACAGAATAAATGTCTAAAACATACTGATAACTTCCGTTTTCAGAGAGAAACGTCAACTCAAAATCGTGAGCGTTACTCGCCCATTGACCATAATACAAAACGCCTACAAGTTCTGCCGAAGTTGCAGGAACATTAAACTCCCATTTTGCATAGAGAGTGATGTTTGAATTAACAACATCTTTTTTAAAGTCCCAAGCAGTTGTAAGAGCATCCTCTTTGTACCAACCAGCAAAAGCAAAACCATTTTTTGTTGGATTAGCAGGAGCGGTAATTTTCTTTCCTTCCACAGCGGCAACAGACTCAACATTAGAGCCGCCATTGGAATTAAAAGTAACGACATAAATTTCTTTGCTGCAAGAAGTTAATACAAGAGCAAACATTGCGGCACATAATGCGCCAATTCTAAAAGTTTTTTTCATAATAGATAAGATTAAAATTATTAATAAATAGTAAAAAAATATTTTTATTAGATTTTGATTATTATTAATCATCATACTAAAATTTCCGAATGCAAAGGTATAAATTATTTTTTATTTATCAAATACTTTTTTAACAATATTTTTTATAATAAAACTTGCAATAAAATAATATTGATTAATGTAAAGAAACTACCTAAACACATTCTAATTTCTAAAAGTCAAGGTCGGGTTTTCCAACAAAATAACAAATCAAAGAACTTTATATTTCGGCTACAAAATTACAAAAAAGATTTCATAAAAAAAAACATTTTTTTAACAAAAAAATGTATAAAAAAAGAGAGTTTTTTTGCTCTCTTTTTTATTAATTAATTCCTGAATTCGTTGTTATATATTTTTACAAAATTCCTCTTATTCTTTCCATTGCCTCTTTGGTGTTTTCGTATGTGTTGAATGTTGTCAGCCTGAAATAATTTTCGCCGTTTGCGCCGAAGCCAACGCCGGGCGTGCCTACAACATAAACCTCATTCAGCAGAAAATCAAAAAATTCCCACGAACCCATATTGTTAGGGCATTTAAACCAAATATATGGCGAGTTTGTACCACCACTGTAAAAAATATTTTTCTCCTTTAAAACATTGGTAATCAGCGTACTGTTTTTTTTGTATTCGGCAATATTTTTGTCTGCTGCCGCCAAGCCCTCTTTTGACAGCGCGGCAACTACGCCGCGTTGCTGCGGGTATGGCGCGCCGTTGTATTTGGTAGTTTGGCGTTGCTGCCACATTCTGTTGAGCGGAACTCCATCAGACTTCAACTCAAACGGCACAACGGTATATCCCGCTCTGACACAGGTAAAGCCTGCCGTTTTCGACAGACTTCCGAACTCAATGGCACAGGTTTTTGCGCCCTCAATCTGAAAAATAGAGTGAGGCTTGTCGCTCTCCTCAATAAAACGCTCGTAGGCGTTGTCGTACAAAATCACTGCGCCGCAACTGTTGGCATAATCAACCCAGCGTTTCAACTGCTCAAAATTGAAACTTGCGCCTGTCGGATTGTTCGGCGAGCAAAGATAAATCATATCAGACGGAAAATTTGGCGGCGAGGGCAAAAAATCGTTTTCTGCGGTGCAGGCAATATACTCGATTTTTTGGTTGTCCATAAGCGAAGTCGCTTTGTAGAGCGGATACACAGGGTCTGGGACAAGCACAGTGTTCGCGCCTTTTTCAAACAAATCGGTGATATTGGCAATATCTGACCCGATGCCGTCTCCAACGGTGATTTCATCAAGTTGCAACTCAACTCCGTAACTTTTGTAATATTGTGCAACGGCATTTTTGGCAAAGCCATAGCCGAGTTCTGGTCCGTAGCCGCGAAAAGTTTCTGCGTGTTTCAACTCTTCAAAAGCGTTGATAATGGCATCGGCAACCAACGCAGGCAACGGCAAAGTTACATCGCCGATACCGAGTTTTATAAGTGGTTTTTGAGGATTGGCATCAATAAATTTTTTTGTCCGCAGCGCAATCTCCGTAAAAAGATAATTTTCTTCGAGTTTGGAATAATTTTTATTGAGTTTCATATTAATTGTAAATTACAAATTGTAAATTTTTCGAGTGCAAAGGTAATAAAAAATAAATAAATGACATATCCAAATTATGCTATTTAGCGAATAATGGGTTGAAATGTTTTTTTAAGGGTGCATTCCTATGGAATGCAAGTCTATGTTTGTGTTTTTTTCTACCGAGCGATGCAATCCTAACGGATTGCGGTGTAATTGCAACATCATTCCGTAGGAATGAATCGCTCGGTAGAAATTAAATGTTACAGTTTCAGTGCATTCCGTAGGAATGCAACCCGTGATTTAAAATATTAATAATTAATCATTAACTATTAATAAATTAATTTTCTTTTTGTCGAAATTAAAGTGAAATACTTTTTGCAATATTAAATAAAAAAGCATTAATTTTGCAAAATTAAGATTTGAATTAAAACAGGTTTATTAATGATTAATTGGGGCAACCTTATCTTTATTAATCATTAAAAATTGAACATTAATCATTATAAAATATGAAATACATTAAACTTTCTTCCACAGATTTAAGCGTGTCCCAAATTATTATGGGAAATATGCGCTTGAACGAATTGTCTAAAAAAGAGGCTGAAAACCTCATAAACACTGCTCTGGACAATGGCATTAATTTTTTTGACCACGCTGACGTTTATGGCAGCGGTGAATGTGAAACCCTTTTTGCGCAGGCAATCGGAATGAACTCGTCAGTGCGCGAAAAAATGATTTTGCAGGGGAAATGCGGCATTGTTAAGAAAAACGGTTTCGCATATTTTGACTTCTCAAAAGAGTACATTTTGTATGCAACCGACCAAATTCTCAAACGGTTGAATACCGAATATCTTGACACGCTTTTGTTGCACCGCCCCGACTCGTGGATGATTCCAGAAGAGGTTGCCGAAGCATTTGCTATTTTGGAAAAAAGCGGCAAAGTGCGCTATTTTGGTGTTTCAAATCAAAATGCAGGTCAAATCGAATTTTTACAAAGTGCTGTAACACAGAAGATTACGGCAAATCAGTTGCAACTGTCGCTTGCGCACTCTTTGATGTTCGACACAGGCTTAACGGTAAATATGACTATTCCGCAAAGTGTTAGCCGCGAAAACGGCATTTTGGAATATTGCCGACTGAAAAATATCACTATCCAGGCGTGGTCGCCAATGCAAAAGGGATTTTTTGAGGGCAGTTTTCTCGGCGACAAAGGCAAATATGCCAAACTCAACGAAAAACTTGATGAACTTGCGCAAAAATACAATGTTGCGCCTTCTACCATTGCTACGGCGTGGATTACATCACACCCCGCAAATATTCAGGTAGTAGCAGGCACAATTAACCCAAAACATTTGATTGATTCCTGCCGCGCAAGCGAAATCGCCCTTTCAAAAGAAGAGTGGTATGCTTTGTATGCCG